>SKZS01000100.1 GCA_007127255.1 Syntrophomonadaceae bacterium
CTTTGGCTTCTTTAAATTGGTGGAGGCGGCGGGAATCGAACCCGCGTCCGAAGGTTCAGCTACAGGAGTTTCTACAAGCTTAGTTCCGGCTTTAGTTTTCGCGCTGCAGGCTCCCCGGAACAGGATCCTTCAGCGCCAGCCCCGTTAGGTTTCCCGGTTAAGAGGTGGAGCAACCGCTTAAACGGTAGGCCGGTTTAGTGACACCCCTGATCTTTCCCCCGGCCAGGGAAAGGAGGGATGCGCTACTTATTTTTAAGCAGCGAGTGCGTAATTCGGTTTGGCGTTTATAGCCGTTCCATGTTTTTACCAGGGCATGGTCCTGGACTTGCCGCTCCTGCGTCTACAACCCCCGTCGAATCCAAAACGCCCCCAAACTTTTCTTTACTTCTTTTAGCTACCTTCATCCTAATTATACAGCAGTATTAGGCCTTTTTCAACTTTGCGCTTTGCCCTTTCCGAATAAATAAACTACCCGGGCCGGAGAACCCGGACTTTTTGCGAGTCTACTCCTGCTTTTGTCTTTGCCGGAATTCTCGCTCCACTTCACGCTTGCTGTCCCGCTCGGCAATATCTCGTCTCTTATCATATTGCTTTTTGCCCCTGGCCAGCCCGAGTTCAATTTTAACCAGGCCACGGGTGAGGTAAATCTTTAGCGGAATCAAGGCCAGCCCTTTTTCCTGTGTTTTTCCGCCCAACCGAGCGATCTCCATCTTATGCATTAGCAGCTTCCTGACCCGCAGCGGATCATGATTGAAACGATTGCCGGGGTCATAGGGGCTGATATGCATATTATAGAGAAACAGTTCACCACCCTCAACCCGGCCATAGCTATCCTTAAGGTTAACCCTGGCGTTGCGGACCGACTTGACTTCTGTTCCGGTCAGAACTACTCCGGCTTCATAGGTCTCATCAATATGGTAGTCATGCCAGGCCTTGCGATTCTTACTGATAACTTTCTCCACGTTAATTGTGCTCCGTTAGAATTTATTTTAAAGGTTGGCCCCATTGTTCGCCAAACGTGATTTCCTCTAATTCTTTTCGCGGCCGTTCAGAAGGCTGTTTTTCCGGTATGCCGAGCGGAGTCAGGGCTACCACCCGATGATCTTTTGGGACAGCACAGGCAGCACGAGCCTTTTCTTCATCAAACCAGGCCACCCAGCAGGTACCTAAGCCTTCGGCATGAGCTGCCAGCATCAACTGCTGTAATGCCAACCCGGCATCCAAAAGGTAATAATCTTTGCCGTCCTGAAAACCCGACGCAGCGGGATCAGCGCATAATACGAGAACAACCGGGGCCGTTTCACCAACAGCTTTTTTAGCCGGATTTTTTTCGGGCATGCTTTCGGCCAACTTTTTTTTCGTTTCCTGATCACGGACAACGATGAACCTCCAACACTGCTTGTTGCTCCAGGAAGGCGCAATCCGGGCCGCATCTAAAAGAGTTGGCAGTTTATCCTCCGGGACAGGATCTGGCTTGTATTTTCGGACACTGCGCCTGTTTTTTAACACTTCATAAAGATCCATGAATAAAACCTCCTAATTTTAAAATGTGCCAGTTCCAAACCATATGCCTGTTTACTTCAAATCAATCATTTGCTTGCTGCCCCGCCTTCAAATTGTTGTGCAGGAGCAAAGGTTATTCTGCCTTCCTCACGACTGGCTCTCACAACCTGAATTCGAATAGTGTCACCTAACCGGTAAGTTTTACGGGTTCTTTCACCAACCAGAGATGCCGATTTTTCGTTATATACGTAGTAATCATCACCCAGTTCACTGACCGGGATCATGCCTTCAACGGTGTTGTCCAGCTCAACAAAAATACCAAAATTTGCGACTCCGTTAATTATCCCCGTATACTCTTCGCCCAATTTTTGTTCCATATACTGTGCTTTTTTCATGTCGATACTGGCCCGTTCCGCATCAATTGCAGCCCGTTCTCTTTCAGAAGATTGCACTGCAATTCCGGGCAGACGTGATTCAAGACGCTTTTTTTTCTCTCCTGATAATCCTCCACCTGTAACCTGCTGCTTCAAAACACGATGCACCACCAGGTCGGGATAACGCCTGATCGGTGAAGTAAAATGACAGTAACATCCGGAAGCCAGGCCAAAATGTCCTTCATTACGAGCGCTATAATGAGCCTGGGGCAGTGAACGCAGCACGAGGTAACGAACCAGTCGTTCTGTCGGTTCCCCCCTGGTTTGTTCCAGCAGATCTTTAAGATGCTTGGGCTTGAGAACCTTGATCTTTTTAGCCGCATTAACATTCATCAGGGTCAGCGTTTCCCTTAAGGTTATAAGCTTTTCTTCCAGGGGAACAGCGTGTACACGGTAAAGACAGGGAATATCCCGGTCATTTAAATATTCAGCCACTGTTTCGTTGCAATAAATCATGAACTCTTCAATTAAAGATTCAGAGCGACCCATGGTGCGCTTACTTATCGATATTGGCACCCCATCTTCATCAACCTCTATTTTTGCCTCCGGAAGATCAAGGTCCAGTGTGCCCCGTTCCAGCCGTCGCTTGCGCAGTACATCGGCAAGTTTTTCCATTAGATCAAGCATTACCGGAGTTGCGCTTTCTTCAAAATCGGATCCCTTATTCTCACCGGCAAAATAGGCTTCAACCTGCTGATAAGTCAGTCGTTCGTTTACTTTAATAATGCTGGGAAACAATTGCGCCTCGGTTAATTCACCCTGTGAATTTATATCCATGATCACACTAACTGCCAGGCGATCTTTGCCTGCCTGCAGACTGCATAAGTGTTCTGACAGTGCCGGAGGCAGCATATGGATAACCCGATCAACAAGATAAATACTGGTTCCTCTCTTCAACGCTTCCCGATCAAGGGGCTTGCCTTCGCGCACGTAATGCGAAACATCGGCAATATGGACCCCCAACCGATATTTTTCTTTATCAATTGACTCGAGAGAAACGGCATCATCAAAATCACGAGCCGTCTCGTCATCAATGGTGACCATTTTCAGTTCACGCAGGTCTCTGCGACCCTGCTCTCCTGCCAGCTTGGAAATGTCTTTTTCACCGGGGAGCGCTTCGACTTCTTTTGTGACCTCTGGAGGATGTTCTCCAGGTAGCTCATACCTGTGTTTAAAAGTTAAACGCTCTGTCTGAATGCTGCCGGGTGTTCCAATATGCTCAACAACCTTACCCCTGGAAGGCTTTCTGCCGCGGCCCCACTCGTCAACCTCAACAACCACTTTATCCCCGCTTTTAATATGCTTCATATTTTTAAGCGTAACCTGAACGTCTCCGGGAAAACGTTCATCATCGGGAAGGACATAATACTTTTTCCCTTCACGGCGCAGCGTTCCGACCAGACGTCTTTGCCCGCGTTTGAGAATACCCATGACAGTTCCTTCCCTGCGCCTTCTGCCTCTCTTCTGATCAAGGCGCACGACAACCCTGTCTCCGTGGGCAGCATCTTTAAGGTTTCCCGCACTGATGAATATATCTTCATCCTGCAGATCGGGCCGCAGGAAGGCAAAACCGCGCCGGTTGCCCTGGAGGACACCGGTCAAGTAACCAAGCCGCTCAGGCAAACCGTAACGACCACTGCCCGTTTTGACCAGGACCCCTTCCTGCTGCATTTTTTTCATTTCATCAGCCAGAATATTTTTATCATGCTTTTGCATTTCAAGAGCACTTAAAATTTGAGGAAGTGTAAGCGCTTTCTGCTTATGACCCTTTAACAATTCCTCTATTTTAGCCCGCAGAGGTATGGCTACATTTCTTCGTCTTTTCAATGTGTAAAATCCAACTCCTTCATTCTTTCATTCTTATAATACAATTATAAATCCTTTTTTCTCAAATTAAAAGGCAGGGTTGCTTTTAGCTCCCCTGCCGGTTGACACTGTGA
>SKZS01000063.1 GCA_007127255.1 Syntrophomonadaceae bacterium
CTGTTGTTAAGGTAGGATGATAAAAAGAAGCCATCGGCACATCATCGAAACCGGCAACTTCAATATCTTCCGGAACCCTGTAGCCAAGATCAATAATCGCTTTGATTGCCCCGAAAGCCATTAAGTCACAGGCAACAAACAGCGCCTCAAGGTCCTTATTGACCGCTACCAATTCTTTGGCAGCATTATAGCCATCCATAGCCTCGAGAGACCCAATGCTAACCAGGTCTTCATCGTAGGAAACACCATGGTCCCGAAGCGCGTTCCAGTAACCGACAAATCTGTCCCTGCCGGTAAATTGATCGGCAAATGAAGCACGAATCATGCCAATCCGGGTATAACCTTTTTTTAAAAAGTAGCTGGTCATATCGTAAGCGGCTTTATAGTTATCAATCCTGATGCCGATTGTTTTATCCTCGTTATAGCTAACATTCACCAGGGCGATAGGCAGTTTTGATTCTCTGAAAAATGATTTATGCTCCTCTTTTAAATCTGAAGTTAAAAAAATGATGCCGTCGACACGTTTGTCTTTGAGCATCATCAGTAATTCTATTTCTTTTTCAGGTGAACCGTGGGAGTTACAAATGAAAATGTTGTAACCCTTTTCATAGGCAATTTGTTCTATTCCCTTAACTAAAACAGAAACAAACAGGTTGGCGATGTCGGTTACCAAAACACCAATTGTCCGGCTTTTCTTGCTGACCAGGCTCCTGGCAGCGGGGTTCGGTTTAAAGTCCAACTCATCAATAGCCAGTAAAACCCGCGTTTTAGTTTTTTCGCTCACAGGCTTGGAATTGTTTATGACCCGCGAAACAGTAGCCTTTGAAACACCTGCTCTTTTAGCAACCTGATCAATTGTTGAGGTCATCAGGTCTACCTCCTACGGTAATTCAATTATAGGAAACCGGTTTCCCGTTGTCAAGACTTTTTTGTTAAATTTTTAACATGATCATCTTAAACGATCATACCATTCGGATATACTTTAAGTCCTGAGCTTCCCTTTTTTGGAAAGTTGCGAGTGGGTTTGATCCTTTTGGAAAGAAAACATATTTAAACAGGTTGGATTCAACCAGGCAATAAGGTATATTGATAGTTCAAGCAGAAAAACTTATACCTGCATGACATTGGCCAGTGGCGATCTTGTTAGCTTATTCTGCAGTTATTGAAGCAGCTAACATTTGATTGGTTTTTGAAGCAATTATTAATTCGCTTATTTCTCTTAAAACTCCATGTCCGCCACAACTGTTGCAGACATAATCGGCTGTATTACGCGTTTCATAAACTGCATCTAAAGGGCAGGCTGACAAACCGGCTTTTTCCATTGCTTTAATATCCTCCATCTCATCACCAATGTAGAGCACATCTTCAAGCTTAATATTAAGCTTATCAACAATATTCATCAGAGTTAGCTCCTTAGTTTCAACAGAAAGGTGTAATTCCCTGATTCCCATTTTAAGCGCCAACTGCTCCAGAGAATAAGAATCACGATCATTAACCAGCCCAACTTCCACCCCTGCCAATTCACGCAGCCTTTTTACAACCTGCACATCACGCAGTGAGTACTTGCTTACTTCATTACCATCTGCGTCAAAGCTAAAACTGCCGTCATTTAAAACACCATCACCGTCAGTTAAAATGAATTTTACACCTGGCGCTTTCCTTTTGATAGTTTGACTGTCCCTGATAGTATTGCGGCTCACGACATCAGCTCCATTAATTTTTTTAAAAAGAGGCGCAGCCCACAAGGCTGCGCCCGAATCTATAATAAAGAGGGGGTCCACCCTGATTATGGCATTATTGCCTAATCATTAAGATTTCTTTTTTCACCTGTTACCAGGAAAATCACTTCCTCAGCTATGTTAGTAGCATGATCTGAAATCCGCTCCAACCAGCGGCCGACAAAGAGCAAGTGGGTAGCCTGGGTAATTGTTTTCGGATTTTCCATCATGATTGTTAGCAGCTCCCTGAATATTTGGCCAAAGAGCTTATCAACCTGATCATCGTCTCTACCAACAGCAACTGCCAGTTCAACATCTTCCCTCACATATGCATCCAGTGAATGTTTGACCATTTTTTGGCTTAATACTGCCATCCTGGGAATATCGACCAAGGGCTTTATGAGCGGTTCGTCTGCAATGCGCAGGGTAATCTTGGCAATGCTGGTTGCATAATCTCCCATCCGCTCGAGATCATTCACCATTTTAAAAAGCGTGGCCACCCTCCGCAAATCTTTAGCCATTGGCTGCTGAGTAGCAATCACTTCCAGGCATTTTTCTTCTATTTCCTGCTCCAAATCATCGATTATATCATCGCCTTTAATAACTTCTCGCGCCAAATCAAGACCCTGGTTTTTCAAAGCATCAATGCAGCGGGCGATTGAATCCTCAACCAGGCTTCCCATCTGCTGCAGTTTTTCCTCCAGGTGTTTCATCTTTTCTTCAAAAACCACTTTACGTTCTGTCGCATGTTCTGAACTACTCACTATTAAATCTCTCCTTTAAGTGAAATCACACATTAACCGAAGCGGCCGGTGATGTAATCTTCAGTTCTCTGATCTTCAGGGTTGGTAAATAAACTGGAGGTTTTACCCCATTCAACCATCTCACCCTGCAGGAAAAAACCGGTATGATCAGAAATTCGGGCTGCTTGCTGCATATTGTGAGTTACAATTATTATGGTGTAATTGGCACAAAGATCCCTGATCAAGTCTTCAATTTTCTGTGTAGCAATCGGGTCAATCGCCGAGGTCGGCTCATCCATGAGCAGAATACGCGGTTTAACCGCCAGGGCCCGGGCAATACATAAACGCTGCTGCTGACCCCCGGATAGAGCTAAAGCCGGTTCATTCAGGCGGTCTTTGACTTCATTCCACAGGGCTGCTCCCTGTAAACTGGTTTCCACAATTTCACTTAACATTATTTTGTCTTTTAGTCCATCTATGCGGGGGCCATATGCAATATTGTCAAAAATACTTTTCGGGAAAGGATTAGGATGCTGAAAAACCATACCCACTTTCTTTCGAAGATTTACCACGTCAGTATTAGGGGTATAAATATTCTCACCATGGATAGATACCTTACCCTCAAGCCTGGTTCCCGGAATTAAATCATTCATGCGGTTAAGGACCCTGAGGAAGGTAGATTTACCACACCCTGAAGGACCAATTAATGCGGCAACTCCTTTTTCCTGAACTTTTATTGTAACATTGAAAAGGGCCTGAACTGATCCATAAAAGAAGTTAAGGTTTTCTACTTTCACTTCGCAGTATTCATTTTCAACATCTGTTTCTAGCTTTGTTGATTCAGGTTTGGGATCCTCCTGAACCCGGGTTTCTTCCAGAGTTACATTGCTATTTGTCTGCATCATTTTCATCAAGTTCCCGGAACGGGAACTTTAAACACTCCCCTCATTTTAGATGTCAGAGACCGGTATTTCAGTTAGCCGGAAAAACAAACCGTTAAACTGGCAATATCCTTATCTTATTAAAGTCCTTTTGCCACTCTATCACGATACCGTTTACGTAAAAGCACCGCGGCCAGGTTAAGCAGGCAAACTAAAGCCAACAGGACCAATGCTGTGCCGTAGGCAATGGGACGAACCTGGGATATGGCATGGTGCTGGGTCGACATGATGAATAGATGGTAAGGCAGGGCCATAAACTGGCTCCTGATTGAATCGGGCAGGTGAGGCAGAAAAAAAGCCGCACCGGTTGCCAGGATTGGAGCGGTTTCTCCCGCAGCCCGGGCCAACCCAAGAATAGTGCCGGTAAGGATTCCGGGTATTGCCCGCGGCAGCACCACTGTCCTGACCACCTGCCAGCGGGTTGCTCCAAGGGCAAATGACCCTTCACGGTAAGCCTTCGGGACAGTTCTTAAAGCTTCTTCGGAGGCAGTAACCGTAACCGGCAGGGTCAGAAGACCCAGGGTAAAACCGGCAGCAATCAGAGATGGGCCGAAGCCGAATATTTTAACAAAAATGGCCATACCGAAAAGCCCGAATACGATCGAAGGCACACCGGCTAAATTTCGCACAGACATGCGCACCAGGCGGGTAAATTTACCCTGCACTGCATATTCATTTAAGTAAATTGCCGCACCAACTCCTAAAGGCACGGCAAAAGCAATAGTAATCATGGTAACATAGAAGGTCCCCACGATAGCCGGAAAAATTCCACCTTCAGTCATACCAACCCGGGGCGGTTGTGTTAAAAATTCCCAGTTAATTACTCCCGCACCCTTGGACACAATATCAAAAACTATAACACCCAGGATAAGTAGGACCAAAACCAGGGTTAGGCGAAGAGCCCAGAAACCAACCAGCTCATAACTGCGCCATTCAGATTTTTTCTTTTCTAATACTATTCCTCTACTAAGCGCTTCAGTTTTCATTTACTTACCTCCGGCTTACGCTGGATTAAAATATCGGCCAGCAGGTTAACTGCAAATGTAATCAGGAAAAGCAGCAGTCCTGCCACAAAAAGAGCGTGGAAGTGGGTGGAGTTAAAAACCACATCTCCAATATCTATTGCAATACCTGCACTTAGAGTCCTGACCGAATCTAGGAATGATTCCGGCCTGGCTACCATGTTACCGGTTACCATTAAAACAGTCATTGTTTCACCAATTGCCCTGCCCATGCCGAGCATGGCCGAGGCCGTAATTCCGGAAAATGCCGCCGGTATGGTTATTTTCCAGATGGTCTGCCAGCGGGTACCGCCGAGAGCCAGCGAAGCATGACGGTATTCTTTAGGCACTGCAGTAATGGCATCTTCTGCCAGGGTAATAATTGTTGGCAAAGCCATGATTCCAACCAGTATTGCCCCGTTAAAAGCGGTTAAACCGCTGTTTAAGTTAAAAACCCTGGCAATCAACGGGGCTAGGACCACCAGGCCAAAAAAACCGAGCACAACTGACGGCACACCGGCTAACACTTCAACGATCGGCTTAAAAAACTCTCTTTCCCAGGGTGATGCAATTTCTGCCAGGTAGGCCGCTGCTGAAACACCTACAGGCACTGCAAAGATTAAGGCCCCCAGTGTAACCTTTAAGGTGCCGTAGATCATATTGAGCAGGCTGTAAGTCGGTTCACCATATGCTCCGGGGTTCCATCTGTCCGCAGCAAAAAACGGGCCAAGACCCAGTTCAATCAATCCGGGCATGCTGTTGGAAAGCAAAATGTATAGAATGCCGACCAGGAATAAAATTATCGCCAGTCCGCAAAAAATAAATATCGCCCGCATCGCTTTCTCTGTAATGGATACCAAATCTATCCCACCCTTTATCTATAGGTTAAAACTATATTTTAAAGTCACCCTGCAGCCATTAAGTATCGCAGGCTGCAGGGCTTTTACTATTACCCCTGCCTCTTATTGCAGGGCATTTTTATTGAATTCACGGTCTGCTTCTGTAATCGGGTAAAACCCTTCCTCAAGCACTATGCCCTGCCCGGGTTCACTTACTTCGAAAAGCAGGTAATCAAGCTGGGCCCCTTCAGGCTTACCAGCCATGTACTGGTAAAGAGGGCGGGTTAGCGGGTAGTTACCGCTGGTAACATTCTCCAGCACAGTCGGGTCGTAAGCTTCAGAATCTTGATCCGCCGCAATATCCAGCGCTTTAACACCATCTTCGTCAGCGTAACCGATAGCAGCATAACCAATGCCGCCTGCATCACCAATTACAGCTTCAACAATATCTGAAGTTCCAGCCATGTTACGCTTTCTTTCTGAATACTCACCCTGCACAACCAGCTCCATGAAGAAAACATAAGTGCCGGAAGTACTCTGCCGGCCATAGAGGGTAATTTCCCGGTCATCTCCGCCAACTTCGGACCAGTTGGTTATCTCACCACGGTAAATTGCACCGACCTGGTCAACAGTCAAAGTTTCAACCGAATTGGCATCATTTACAAGTACGGCTACCCCATCAACAGCAAAGCGGACAGCATAAGGCTCTTCACCGTGATTGTCCCTGAGAGCATCCATTTCTTCATCTTTCATCGGGCGAGAGGAGTTAGCCACATCAATGTTACCGTCAATTAAAGAAGAAATACCGACCCCGGAACCTCCACCGGTCACAGCAATAGAAACATGGGGATTATCATTCATATATTCTTCCGCCAATCTTGCTACCACATTAACTTCGGAATCTGATCCACCAAGCATTATTGATGCCGGCTCCTGGACAGCTTCTTCACCATTTGTCTCTTCTGCTTCTTCAACCGGCTCACCGGCCTGCTCTTCTGCGGGTCCCCCGCACCCTGCTGCAATCATCACTGCAGCCAGTAAAAGAACTCCTAAAACAGTCAACCACCTTTTCTGATTCATTCTAATCCTCCTAAGTTTTAGCTGGGGTAACTTGCTTACCCTGAATACAACATAAAGCTGCCAGGTTAATTAGAAAGGAAAAACAGGTTAAATTTTTGTTAAATATAGGTTAAATACTAAAGGTTTAAGGGAACTTTTTATTTGACTATGAGTATTACTATCTGATAAGTCCTGCTCTGCTCCTGTGGTATAATCAACCTTAGAAAAATACTCCACCGGGTGGGCAATAATAAAACAGGGGGACAAATCTTGCAGGAACCCAACTTTAAGTCAATAATGAACAATATCAGTGACGGTTTATATCTAGTTGACATTAACAGGGTAATTACTTTTTGGAATAAGACTGCAGAGAAAATTACCGGCTATGCGGCTGAAGAGGTTGTTGGAAAATCTTGCGCAGACAACATCCTGACCCATATTGATAGCGAAGGCAATGCGTTATGCACAGGTTTATGTCCCCTCGCAGAAACTATTGCCGACGGCAATAGCCGCGAGGCAGAAGTTTACCTGCATCATAAAGACGGTCATAGAATTCCCGTATTGGTTCGTATAACTGCTATAACTGATAAAAACGGTAAAATAAGTGGCGGGATTGAACTATTTTCCGATATTAGCAACCGAGCTTCCAATGACTTGAGAATAAAAGAACTTGAAAAAATGGCTTTTCTGGATCACCTTACCCAAATGGCTAACCGTCATTACCTGCAAAGAGAATTGGAAATAAGATTCGAAGAGTTTAAACGCTATGATTTACCTTTTGGAATCCTGCTGATAGATATCGACCGCTTTAAGATGTTTAATGACAAATACGGTCATGATCTAGGTGATATTCTACTAAAAGCTGTTGCCAAAACCTGCGTAAACAATTCCCGCCCTTTTGATCTATACGGGCGGTGGGGTGGAGAGGAGTTTATTGGAATAATTCGTAATGTTAACCACTCTAACCTTAAATTTATCGCTAACAGGCTCAGGTTTTTGATAGAAAATACATATGTATTTTATAATGAGGAAAAAATTCAGGTAACCGTCTCGATTGGCGCCACCTTAGCCCAGGCTGATGACAACGCTGATAGCATTATAAAAAGAGCAGATAATCTTTTATATATCAGCAAAAACAAGGGAAGAAACCGGGCAACCGTAGGTTAATTGCCTGCTGTCTTCAACACAACAGGCACTCCACTCCTTACTACGAATAAAAACGGCAATTATATAAGCGGAAGCGTGAAAGTGAAGATAGTGCCTTCATCTTGACGGCTTTGCAAAGAATAGGTCGCCCTGTGTGCTTCCATAATATGTTTTACAATCGATAATCCCAGCCCTGTTCCGCCACTTTTTCGTGAACGGGCCTTATCAACACGGTAAAATCTTTCAAATACATATGGCAGATCGGCATCGGGAATACCGGGGCCGTCATCAGCAACTTTTACTTCAGCATTACCATTTTTTTTAGCCAGGCTTACTTGGACCTTTCCGCCTTTCCTACCGTGCCTGATGCTGTTTTCCAGAACATTAATTATAGCCTGGCGCAACCATTCTGGATTGCCGACAACTTTAATATCTTCTTGAGGAAAGTTATTTGAAATAGTAACTCTCTGCTGTATCTTTAAATCATCTACCCTTAGCAATGCCTCATCAATTACTGCCTTTAAATCAACTGGTTCTTTTTTCACTAATCCCTTTTCATTTTCAATTTGTGCCAGATCTATCAGATCATCAAGCAGGGCTGACAACCTGCCGGTTTCCTTGTCAATGACTTGCAGGAATTCGGTTAGTTCTTGCCGGTTCAGGTTCTCATGGAGAATTGTTTCTGTATAACCGCGCACCGTTGTCAGGGGAGTCCGTAATTCATGAGAAATATTGGCCACAAAATCGCTGCGCATTTTCTCCAAAGATCGCAGTTCAGTTGTTTCATGAAAAATTAGAAGTGCCCCGATTATTAAACCTTCTGAACCGAAAACAGGGATGATGTAAACATCGAGCACAGCTGCCCGTGGGTAATGCAGGTTGATTTCAACGGTTTTTGCTTCACCGTCAAGGCAGACAGCTTTGAGGTTTTCATTAAGTGTGTAATAACGAATGACGTTTTGAAAGCTGTTGCCGACGGCTTTTCCGCTCTCCAGATCAAAGAGTTTTTCCGCTGCCGGGTTAATTAATTCTATGTTTTGTTCTTTATCAGATAAAATAATCCCGCTGCTCATTGAAGACACTACGGTTTCAAGCTTGTTTTTCTCCCAGACCACCTGGTTCATCTTCTTGGACAGTGACCCACCCATTTCCCTAATATTAGAAGCAAGCTGGCCCAACTCATCCCGACTTTTTACCTTTATTTCCGGAGTAAAATTGCCGCCGGCAATAGCTCTTGCTGCAGCACTGATTTTTTCAATAGGACCGGTAATACGCTCAGATAAAAATACTGCTGCTGTCATTGACGCTATCGAAGAAATAAGTAAAACAACTATGATGAAAAAGACAAGATTTGACTGAGCCTCTTTAATTCCGGCCATGGACAGGGCCAGGCGGATCACTGCAGTTGAATTTATCTCTGAATTCGTTTCTGATCCACTGCTGATTGGTATCGCAAGGTAATACATTTCTTCATCCAGGGTAACACTGTAACGGGTGGAAACCCCTTTTTTCTTTTCCATTGCTTCGATAATTTCCGGGCGTGAACTATGGTTTTCCATCAAGACTGGATCCTCTGCCGAATCAGCCAGGACAGTACCGTCCGGCGCAACCAGGGTTAACCTAAAACCCAGCTCCTCACCAAGATTTTTACAAAGCTGATCCAACTCTGCGGGAGCAGCATCTCGCGCCAGCATCTCTTCTACCAGGGCCGCAGAAAGCCGAGCCTGATTATAAAGGTTTTCACGTAGTGTTTCCATGTAGTAGTTACTTAAAAACCAGATAAAAAAAATACCCATCAGCAAAACTATGACGGCGATAACAACCAGGTAAAATACTATCAGACGGCGGCGAATACCGCTGAACAAAGGTTTTTTCCTCCTGTCAGTTGTCTGTTAATGTCAGTTAATTAGAGTTTCTATTACAATAACTATCATAAACTCTTAACAAACTTATAGCCTACGCCGCGTACAGTTTCTATATATCGTGGACATGTCGGATCAGTTTCAACCTTTTGGCGCAGGTAACGGATATGGACATCAACCGTCCTGGTGTCAACCTCAACTTCATAACCCCAAACTTTATCCAATAACAAATCCCGGGTTAAAACTTTTCCCGCATTTTCCATTAATAGTTCTAAGAGTAAAAATTCCTTGTGAGTCAGAGTACGCTGCTCCCCACCGACAGTAACCTGGTGGCGTTCCGGGTAAAGGCTAATATCACCCAGGTTTAAAACTTTTTCTTTCAGATCTGCCTCTTGTGCTTCCATGGTACCTTCATCCTCGTCCCTGTCAAAACGCCTGAACATAGCCCTGACCCTGGCTACCAGTTCACGAACACTGAAAGGCTTTACCATATAATCATCGGCACCAAGTTCCAGCCCCAGGACCCTGTCTAGCTCTTCTTTTTTGGCGGACAGTATCATTATTGGTATTTTTGCCGTATTTTTCCCGGCTCTCAGGCGGCGGCAAACTTCAAGGCCATCCATTTCAGGCAGCATGATATCAAGGACAACCAGGTCCGGAGGGTTTTCATAAGCCAGCTCCAGGGCTTCCCTTCCGCTTCCCGTACCGGTAACCCGGTAGCCCTCCTTCTCCAGGTGGAAGGTTATCAGGCGGACAATATCTTCTTCATCTTCGACCACCAGGACATGACGTTTCAGCTCGTATTTCTCAGAACTGTTCATATTTGCATTGTATCATATTAGCACAATACAGCGGCTTTAAAGGTTCACTTAAGCTTTTTAGAATTTATAAGCAAATACAAGAACCTGAATCGATGTCATGTACAAACTACCTTGAAAATAAAACATTGTCTCTGTTCAACCTTGTCATTCCGCATATTAAGTGTTAAAATCAAGATGGTCAAATACGGAAGATTTTGTAAAATAAATCGTTTTCACAACACTTGTTTATGGAGGTGTCTTTATTGACTAAGTTGATCGAAACAATGGATGGCAATACCGCTGCATCATATATCGCTTATGCTTTAAGTGATGTTGCAGCTATATATCCAATTACTCCGTCCTCACCAATGGCTGAGGTCTGTGATGAATGGGCTGCATATGGCCGAAAAAATATTTTCGGCCAAACTATGAGGGTTGCTACTATGCAATCTGAAGCCGGGGCAGCTGGAGCTGTACATGGATCACTGGTAACCGGAGCGCTAACTACAACCTTTACTGCTTCGCAGGGTCTATTATTGAAAATCCCTAATATGTACAAGATTTCCGGCGAACTCTTACCTTCCGTATTCCACGTTTCGGCAAGAGCGCTTTCAACACATGCCTTATCCATTTTTGGAGATCATTCCGATGTAATGGCCGCAAGGCAAACCGGTTTTGCTCTTGTCGCTTCCGGATCAATCCAGGAAGTTATAGACCTGGGTCTGGTATCACATTTAGCCACTTTGAAATCAAGAGTGCCATTTTTACACTTTTTTGACGGCTTTAGGACATCACATGAAGTGCAAAAGATCGAACTGATTGATTATGAAGATATCAAAAATATTGTTGACTGGGATGCCATTAAAGCTTTTCGGGAACGTGCTCTTAGCCCGGAGAATCCCCACCAGCGAGGTACTGCCCAGAATCCGGACATCTATTTTCAGAACAGGGAAGCAGCAAACCGTTATTACCTGGAAACACCTGAACAGGTCGAGGCCGTTATGGAACAGGTCTATGAGCTAACCGGCCGTCGTTACAACCTTTTCGACTACTGCGGAGCACCTGATGCTGAATCTGTCGTAGTCTGCATGGGTTCTGCCTGCGAAACTGTAGAAGAGACCGTTAACTATCTAAACAAACAGGGAGACAAGGTAGGCTTGATCAAGGTTCGACTCTACAGGCCTTTTTCAAGAGAGCATTTTTTAGCAGCATTACCTGCTACCTGCAAAAAAATAGCCGTGCTCGATCGAACCAAGGAACCCGGTTCTCTCGGAGAACCTCTTTACCAGGACATTTGTACAGCCTTAATGGAAGTTCAACAGACCCCGCTTATCATCGGCGGTCGCTATGGCTTAGGCTCAAAAGAATTTAACCCCTGCATGGCCAAAGCTGTTTTTGACAACCTGGACTCGGATCAACCTAAGAATCATTTTACAGTCGGAATCAACGATGATGTAACCCACACGTCACTCGAAGTACCCGAAAGCCTGTCGACTTCTCCTGAAGGCACTTACAGGGCCAAGTTTTATGGCCTCGGGGCTGACGGCACCGTTGGGGCTAATAAAAACAGCATTATTATTATCGGAAACAATACCGACCAGTATGCGCAGGGATATTTCGTTTACGATTCGAAGAAATCAGGCGGGATAACCGTTTCTCACCTGCGCTTCGGCCCTACTGCAATTCAATCAACCTATCAAATTGACCAGCCCGACTTTGTTGCCTGTCATAACCCGTCATTTGTCACCCGTTATGATATGCTAGATGGAATTGTAAATAACGGAATTTTCCTGCTTAACTCTGAATGGACCCTGGAAGAGATGGACGAACACCTTCCGGCTGAAATGAAGCAAACTATTGCCAGTAAGAATTTGAAGTTCTATAATATTGATGCTTTCAAAATTGCCGGGGAAATAGGCCTCGGCGGAAGAATTAACGTTATTATGCAGGCTGCTTTCTTTAAACTATCAGAAGTTATTGAACCCGAGTTAGCCTTTAAAGAGATTGAAAAGATGATTGAGAAATCATACGGCAAAAAAGGCCCTGAGATAGTAGAAAAAAATGTCTCTGCTATTTACAAGGCGCTGGAAGCGCTTGAAGAAGTTGATTATCCTGAAAGCTGGGCTGAAGCAGACAAGGGCGCCACCTTCCAACCTGAAGACGCTCCACAATATGTCTGCGACACAATTTACCCGATGATTGAACTTAAAGGCGACGAGCTTCCGGTAAGCGCTTTTAACCCAGACGGCACAGTCCCGACAGCAACAACCCGTTATGAGAAAAGGGGTATTGCCATTAAGGTGCCTGAATGGATACCTGAGAACTGTATCCAGTGCAACCAGTGCTCCTTTATCTGTCCGCATGCAGCGATAAGACCGTATGTAGCCCGCTCAGAAGATTTAAAAGGTGCTCCTGAAAGTTTTGTCACAATAGAAGGCAGCGGTAAAGATATTAAAGGGCTGCGCTACCGTATTCAGGTCACACCACTTGACTGTACCGGCTGTGGAAACTGCGTCGATATCTGCCCCGCCAAACAAAATGCCCTGGAAATGAAACCGCTGGAAAACGTAAAAGATATCCAAGACGCTAATTTCCGCTATGCTGAAAAACTTTCCGAGTTGGAGCTGGAGATAGCTCCTCATACCGTACGCGGCAGTCAGTTCCGAAAGCCTCTATTCGAGTTTTCGGGCGCCTGCGCCGGCTGCGGTGAAACTCCATACGTTAAAGTAATTACCCAGTTATATGGTAACCGCATGCTTATTGCCAATGCCACGGGCTGTTCTTCTATTTACGGTGGCAACGCTCCAACGGTGCCCTACACTGTCGATAGTAAGGGCAGGGGACCGGCCTGGGCGAGTTCACTTTTTGAAGATAATGCAGAATTTGGCTACGGTTATTCCCTGGCAGTAGTGCAGCTAAGGGCAAAGCTGGTCGAACAGGTTGAGCAAGTTATAGAAACCGCTATTTCAGAACCTTTAAAAATAGCTTTGCAAAATTGGCTTGAAGTTAAAGACCAGGGGGAAGCCTCTCTGAAAGCTGCTGATGAAATAAACGATTTGCTGGAAATGGAAAAACCTCAATCCGGCAATGAAGAACTTCTCAAACAAATAAAAGAAAAATCGGGGCTACTACCCAAACGATCCATCTGGATTTTTGGTGGAGACGGATGGGCATATGATATAGGCTTTGGCGGTCTCGATCATGTAATATCAACCGGCGCCGACGTCAATATCCTTGTAATGGATACCGAAGTTTACTCCAATACCGGTGGCCAGTCATCCAAGGCTACACCAACCGGGGCCATTGCCAAGTTTGCAGCAGCAGGAAAAGATATGCGTAAAAAAGACCTTGGACTAATGGCAGTTACTTACGGTTATGTTTATGTTGCTATGGTTTCAATGGGCGCAAATAAGAACCAGTTCATGAAAGCGCTTGTTGAAGCAGAATCTTATCCGGGTCCGTCTATTATCATTGCCTATTCACCCTGCATTGCTCATGGTATTGATATGAGCAAGAGTCAACGAGAAGGAAAATTGGCAGTTGAATCCGGCTACTGGCCGCTTTACCGGTATAACCCGCTGTTAGCTGAAGAGGGTAAAAACCCGTTTATTCTTGACTCCAAGGAACCAAAGGAAGACCTGAAAACATTCATGATGAATGAAGTGCGCTTCCGCGCTTTAACCAAAGAGTTTCC
>SKZS01000086.1 GCA_007127255.1 Syntrophomonadaceae bacterium
AGATACCAGCTTTGAACCTTGCTTTTGCGTTGTTCGAATTTTTGCATTGCCCTCTCCCCGAAGGTTATTGGGGCTAATCCGGGAGGAGCACCGAGACATTTCTGGTTTCCGCTGTAGACCAGGTCTAAATCCCTGCGGTCTACACCAACAGATAGTCCTCCCAGGGAGGTAACTGCATCAACAAGCAGGAGGGCCTCGTATTTATGTACCACTTCAACCACCGGTTCCAGGGGCTGCTGTGCCCCGGTAGATGTTTCCGCATGAATTATGCCGACCAATTTTGCGTCGCTATTTGCCGCCAGGACCTTTTCCAGTTCTTCCGGATCCACGGGGCTGCCCCATTCGGCCTTAACCTCAACGACCTCTGCGCCACAGCGCGATGCGACATCAACCATTCTCTGGCCAAAAATACCGTTAACGCCGATAACCACCTTATCTCCCGGCTCTACTACATTAACCAGCGCTGCTTCCATCCCGGCGCTGCCGGTTCCCGAAACCGGAAAAGTGATTAGATTATTTGTTTCAAAAACAAATCGCAATAAATCCATGGCGCTGTTCATGATCTTCAGGAAATCCGGATCGAGATGTCCGAGGGTATGCTGCCCCATTGCTTCAAGCACCCGCTTATGGACCGGGCTTGGCCCGGGCCCCATTAGTAAAACTTCAGCCGGTTTTTCTAGCTGCATATGTCATCAACCTTTCTCAAGTGTATTGTTTCCCTGTCTTAAAAACAGGTGCCAGATAATTATATGATAATAGCTGCTACTGCTTTAAAAAATCTTCCCGCACCGGAGAGAAGAGCTCAACCAGGGTGGCATCCTCTAAAACTTTTACTCCATGCTCCACATCAGCCTTGATGCACCAGCTGTCCCCTGCTTTCATTTCATGGCTTTTCCCGTCAATGGTAAAGTTCATTTTACCCGACAGCAGGTAACCGGTTTGTTCGTATGGATGGCTGTGCAGGGGCAGCTCGGCGCCCTTATCCAGCTCAAACTTGCAAAGAATAGTTTTGTCTCCATAGACAAGATTCTTGCGCCGCACCCCCTCAAGCATGTGCACAAAACTTCCCTCTGATTCGTTTAAAACCCTGTACTTATCCACGACGATAGCCTCCCACTGTTGTGACAACCTGTTGGATAACCGGGCGGCAAACCGGGTTAGCCTTGAATTATAAATCGGCCGGGTTTAACCTTATATCCTTGCCTTAGATCCCTACCTGGCAGGCGATTCGCTATATTTTCCGGTTTTCCTTATTCCTATTCTCGAGGCTCTGCAAACCGAGCCTGCCTTTTAAGTCATCTACAAATTGTCTGGCCGTTCTGCCGGAGCGGGCATTGTGCCACAGGGCCCAGCGTAGGGCCAGTTCGTGCAGTTCATCTTTGCCCATGGTGATACCGCTTTTTTTAGCAATTTCATCAACTGTATCCAGATATTCGTCCTGGGTGGGAACGGAGTAAACCAGTTTAATACCGAAGCGGTCGGCCAGAGAGAGTTTCTCCTGGTAGGTATCCTGCTTGCCAACCTCGTCTGGCTCCCGGTCGCTGAAATACTCACGGACAATATTTCTGCGGTTTGATGTAGCATAGACCAGTACGTTGTCCGGCGGCTTTTCGATACTTCCCTCGAGCAGCGCTTTCAGTTCTTTGTATTCGGTTTCGTCTTCTTCAAAGGAGAGATCGTCAATGAAGATTATAAACTTCTGGGCCCGTTTAGCTATAATTTCTGTAATTTCGGGCAGGAAATGCAGATCATGCCTGGTGATCTCGATAATTCGTAAGCCCCGGTGACCGAAACGATGAATAAGACTCTTGATTGTTGAAGATTTTCCGGTGCCCCGATCACCGTAAAGAAGCATATTGTTGGCAGGCAAATCGCAGATAAATTGTTCTGTATTAAGCAATATCTGTTTTTTTTGATCTTCATAACCGACCATATCTTCCAGGCGGATTTGATCGGGGTCGGCTACCCCGGTCAGGCCGTAACCGGAACTTCTTCCGTTCCACCGGAAAGCCCAGTAACGGCCAAAGCGGCCGCTGCCGGTTTGTCTGTAAAAGGCCTGCAGCTCAGCGCTGTTATTGCTCCAGTTTGACGAAGCAGCCAGGGTTTTCTTGATTTGTTCTCTTTTCGTAAAATAGTGCTGCGGGTAAGGGTAGGAACTTTCTCCCTGCCGGGATTGACAGCCAGACGCTTCGGTCGAACCACCGGTCGTATGCGAACCAGCCGGGCTTTCCAGGTTGGACGGATCAGGGATTAGCCCGTTTAAGGAGTACGTGTCATCAAAGCGCATGGCCAGACGGGGCAGGTCAAAATCAAAGATGATTTGCAGCAGGCGCAGATCATTTTTAACAGTTTCGATTAAAAGTTGATCCGGGCAACCGGAACTCGCTTCATTTTTTTCGGCGGCCAGGCTAAAAGTGTTTTCATCGACAAGTATAGCGTTTAACAGGTGATTTTTGAAGATATTGATGCCGGGCAGGCTGCTGCTTCTATCAAGCTCGAAAAGAGTGCCAAAAAGGCTGAAAAATTTGCGCACCACAGCCGGATCATCTGCCTGCGCCAGTTCCAGTACTTCCCTCAAGCAGCTCATAATATGATCGTCAAAAACACCCCGGTAAACAGCAAGGCAGTCAATTGCCGATAAAGTATGCTTTACTTCATCTTTTGGAACAACCACAATTATCTCAAACTCCTTGCTCCGGCAATAAAGTTGAACTAACTAGCTGCCCGGCACGAGCACATAAATAAAAAGTCTGGCAGCAGCTTATTTACCGTCAGTTTCAGTGCAAAAGTAAACCCTGCCAAGGTCATATTCCCGGGATACTTCACATTCCGGGCAGAGACATCCTTTTTCTTCATTAATGCACTGGCTTTTTTCATAGGCACAGAACATTGTTTCCGCATGGAGCTTTTCATCATCCATGGTGCTAAATAAAAGGATGATGTTCCCAGGTGCGCCCATCATTTTGCAGGCAAATGTGTAACTTGGACAATCTTTACACATACACCTTTTTAGATTTTCCCTGGTTTTAGGCACTTTACCCATATATTCACCTCCAGCTTTTTACCGCTATAATGCGCCTGAATATATTTAAATCTAATGTATAATTTGCAGTTATTGTTGTCAAGCAAAGCAGCATGGTCAGTTAGCCCTGCGCTGCGAAATAGCAAAGGTTATTACAAGCCAACCCGGGATGCAGTTCCGCTCTATGTGATCTTCTTAAAGGCAGGGTATTCCTTCATACAAGCGGATGACCATGAATCAGCCGGATACAGATAACGGTTTACTTAAAGGTTTAGTTCTGAGAATCGTGCTCCCGCTTACGCTCCTCCAACCTGATTTTCCGCCTTTGCTCCGCCTCTTTGTGGCGTCTCTTCTCTTCTTCTGTTTTCAGCTCCAGGGGCGGTATGCTCTTCGGTTTACCTTCACTGTCAAGGGCAACAAAAGTAAGGTATGCTGAAGCTGTATGGCGGATTTCTCCGGTTAGAAAGTTCTCTGCTTCTACCCTGGCCCCAATCTCCATTGATGAGGTCCCCACATAATTAATACAGGCATTGACCTTTAAAAGATCACCAACATAAACTGGGTTATAGAAGTCAAGCCTGTCTATAGAAGCTGTTACAACGTTACTTGAAGAATGCCTTGCGGCAACAATACCCGCAGCTGTATCGATCTGCTTCATAATGATCCCTCCGTGAACATTCCCCGCCAGATTTGCATCGCTTTGCGTCATTTGCTGAACAATAAAAAGACTGCTTTCAGAAACAGTTTTTCCTTTCATGGTTCCTTCCTTTCGCAGCTGTTTAAATGCTGCCTGTTATTGCCACACTATTAACCGGGTTTTA
>SKZS01000113.1 GCA_007127255.1 Syntrophomonadaceae bacterium
AAAATAGCTCTTGAAAAAACAACAAATATGCTGCCTGCACTTAAGGAAGCCGGAGTAGTCGATGCCGGTGGATTGGGTCTTTTAGTATTTTGGGAGGGATGCCTCTTTGCCCTGAAGCGTTCAATATCCGAAATACTCCCCCACAAGGCCGTGCCTTCCTCTGAAACAGCTGCTTCTACTATCAAGAATATGACCAACACTGTAGATCCGCTAGATCTTGAACACCCTTACTGTACTGAAATGATCGTAAGAACAAAATCAAATACATTTGATGGCCTGGAAGCAAAACTCTCTGCTTTTGGAGATTCGCTGCTTGTAGCAGCAGATAACCACATCGCAAAAGTTCATATCCATACCGCCTCACCCGGTGATGTCCTGCAAACAGCCCTCGAATTCGGTTCGCTGCACGACATAAAAATTGACAATATGCAGGACCAGCATCTCGAAACCGCAGGTTCAAAATCTCTAATTGAAAACGCTGTCATTTTACCGGGCCCGGATCGACCGGAGGCAGGTATAGTCGGTATTATTTCTGTGTCTTTCGGTGAAGGCTTCAGGGAAATATTTCTCAGCCTCGGCGCAGATGAAATAGTTTTCGGTGGACAGACCATGAATCCCAATGTAAAAGACCTGCTCAGAGCTATAGAAAACCTGCCCCAGGATTCTGCAATCATCCTTCCAAATAATAAAAACATTATCCTGGTAGCAGAACAGGTTAGAGGCTTAACTGAAAAACAGGTAGAAGTCCTTGAGACAAAAACTCTGCCCGAGGGACTGGCCGCACTGCTTGCTTACAATAACCATCAATCACTTGACGATAACCTCGAAAATATGAATGAAAGTTATAAAAAAGTAGCAACGGGATTAATCACCTACGCAACCAGGGATGCCAGGGTTAAAGACAAGAAAGTTAAACGCGGGCAGTTCTTAGGCCTGGCCGGCGATGAGATTATCATTTCAGATAAAAATATGAACCAGGCCGCCCTAAATGTGGCTCGAAATATTATCACGGAAAACAAAGATATCATTACAGTCTTTTACGGGCAGGAAACATCCCGAACAGATGCCTCTGCTTTGACCGCGGCGATCAGAAAAGAATACCCTGACCTGGAGGTAGAACTTCATTACGGGGGACAGCCAATTTACTATTATATATTATCTGTCGAATAAGGTGAGCTGCCTGATAAACACTGGGAACATAAACCGTAAGCTTCAAGAGAATGCTCCTCAATTTTATATCGAGTAACTTTTTCAATTTCTTCTGTGATAAGCTGAAAATTACAGCTGCCAAATTCAGTTATCCTGCCGCAGCTTTTACATACAAGATGATGATGATGATCTCCGGACCAATTGGCCTCATAGCGTGGGCAATTATTTTTTATAGTAACCGCTCTTACAATACCAAGCTCCAGGAGCAGATCCACGGTCCTGTAAACTGTAGCCACTCCAATACCGGGATATTCTGACCGGATGCCATCATATATTTGCTGCACAGCAGGATGTCCTTTATCCCTGGCCAGGTAGCTAATAATGGCCAAACGGGGACCGGTTAGTTTATAACCCTGCTTTCGCAGTTCTTTTTTTGCGGCTGCTAAGAATTCTCTTTCCACATAATTACCTCCATTTGGTCTTTAATCACGCAGGTGTTTCTCAAACCAGGGTTTTACCGCCATGGACAATACAAAAATAGCCGCTAAAATAAGGACAATCGCCGCCCCCGGGGGGACAGGGTAATAATATGATATAAGCAGGCCGCCAAAGCTTCCGGCCAAACCGATAACCAGTGAAACAGTCAACATGCCGCGATAGTTTCGGCTAAGACGGGAAGCAGTTGCACCTGGGATAACAATGAGAGCCGATACCAGTACTACTCCCACAAGTTGGATAGAAACCATAACAGTCAGACCCATTGCTGCCAGCAACCCCAGGAATATTGGCTTAACTGGCAGACCGGCCGCTTCGGCCATTTCTTCATCGAAACATATAGCTAATAACTCCTTGAAAAAAAGAATAATATAAGCAAGAATAACAACCAGGGCCAGACTCATATATAATAGATCCCTAACTGAAACAGAGAGGATATTGCCAAAAAGCAGGGCAAACAGCTCAGGGTAATAACCTTTGAAAGTGCTGATCAGGGCAATCCCCAGGGCCATCCCGAAAGCATAAAATATACCAATCACTGTATCTTCACTGATTTTACCAACCCGGCTGATATAACCCGTACTCATCGCTGTTCCTACAGCAAAAATACTGCCTGTCAGGACAGGATCAACCCCGGCAACTAAACCCAGGGCAATACCACCCAGGGCAGTATGTGAAATTCCGGCTCCCAGAAAAGAAATCCGCTTCAAAACGACAAAAAAAGATATGGTTGAACAAAGGGTGCCGACAAGCAAGGCTGCAAGTATTGCTCTCTGCATAAAACCGTACGCCAGAATTTCACTCACAATCCACACCTCTCTTATCACCAACACTTAGATAATCGAACTGGCAGCGATACGCTTCATGAAGATAGGAACTTTGTAAGACCTCGGCCGGACTGCCGTGAATATGCATGGAACGATTAATACATACAAGCTGATCGGCTGATGAAGCAATGGAAACAAGGTCGTGAGAAACCAGTACAATGGCAAGACCCTTTTCATGCTTGAGCTTATGCAAAAGTTGCAAAAAACTTTGTTGGGCGGGAAAATCAAGCCCGGCATTAGGCTCGTCGAGCAAAAGCAGCTCAGGCTGCCGCACCAGGGAACGGGCCAGTAAGATTCTTTGCTGTTCACCACCGGAAAGTTCCTTAAAAGGACGTCCTGCATAGCTCTCCATGCCCACGGACTTAAGCGCCGCCCTGATCCTGCGATCCTTATCAGTGATCTTCCGCAGCACGGTCGCGGGAGAAAGAAGACCGACAGCAACAACATCAGCAGCAGAAAGAGGAAAGCGCCGTTCAAAAGATTGCCGCTGCGGCATATAACCGATTTTAGGTCGAACGTCCATAAGACTGGTATCAGGAACACCTAAAACATTCAGTTCACCTTCACAAATTCTTAACAGCCCGAGAATTGCACGCAACAGGGTAGTTTTACCGGCACCATTAGGACCGATAATACCGGTTAGTTCACCTGCCTTCACTGAAAAGGTGATCCCTTCAAGCACTTTCTGCCCTCCCAGGATTACACCCAAATCGACCGCCCTTATTAACTCTCCCACATAAAACAGCTCCTAAAAACCTTTTATTTATTCCATGGCTTCTTTAAAAGAAGCCAGGTTAAAACGCATCATGTCCAGATACGATTCTCGACCGGGAACCCCTTCTCCACCAAGGGGATCTATAACTATAACCTCTGACCCACTTTCTTCAGCAATTCTGTCGGCAAGAGCGGTGGGAAATTGAGGCTCAGCAAAAATAGCCCCGATATTCTCTTCTTCAATAATCTCTACCAGCTCAGCCACCCAGCCGGCAGAAGGCTCCTGGCCGGGGAAATTTGCAATTACAGCAACTTCTACTAAATTATAGCGCTGTCCAAAATACTGCCAGGCTGAATGAAATGCAATAAACCCATTGCGGGAAAAAGATGAGGTCACCTCTATAATATCTTCATGCAGAACAGTGATCTCTTGCTGGTATTGGCTAAAACGTTTCTTAAAGTACTCCTCGTTTTCAGGAGCAATTGTAACCAGCTGTTTATGAATTGCCGGACAGATTGAATCGCGGACAACAATGGGATCAAGCCAGAAGTGTGGATCATCGGGTCCATGGTCACAACCATCATGGTCGCAATCATCATGACCACAATCATGGAAGCTTTCATCATGGTCATGCTTTTCATCAT
>SKZS01000207.1 GCA_007127255.1 Syntrophomonadaceae bacterium
CCGCCGAGAGGATAGGTAAGGCCAGGGCACTTTGGAAAGATAGGAAAGATCTTGATGCCGTTGCCTATGAAAAAGAACTTCGAAAAGAACTTAACAAACGGCTGGAAGGTTTTGAGCAATGAAGGCTGCCCTCTTTGATACAAATATTTTAATAGATTATTTGAAGGGTAAGGCTGAGGCAGTTTCTCTTTTAGATCGCTGCTTAAAGGAGGGACAGGTCCTGACTTGTTCGTTAATCACCAAGGTGGAGTTATTAAGCGGCGCCCGGCAGGGTGAGGAAAAGGTTCTGCAAGACTTCCTTGACGCCTTTGACAGAATTGGTTTGGATGACAACATTGCTGAAGCGGCTGGGCGCTATATGATCCTTTACAGAAAAAGCCACGGCATCAATACGGCTGATGCTATTATCGCAGCCTCAGCCCTGGTAAGGGAAGCGGTGCTCTATACCTTAAACGAGAAGCATTTCCCCATGAATGATATTAATCTGATTAAACCGTATTAACTTCAAGCAGCAAGTTGTAAATTGAAGGGATTCTCAAGGGATGGGGTGGGGTTGTGAAAGCCTCTCACTTGCAACACAGAGGGGCGGTTATTTTGTATTATAGCTACTTAACATCGGGAATGAAAAATGCTGGAGTGATTAGGCCCCAGCTACTTTGTGTTTTGTCGCCATAATTCAAAACATAGTTAAAGTAACAGTCAGCTTGCCCAATTGATGTTTGATTATGATGTTGGTGTTTCCGGAAACTGTGCATCAAGTTATTAAGTAATTGTTTTGCATACAAGCACATCCGACCCCTTGTGTTTCCTGACAAGGGAAAATACTGCCAGGTTACTCAAAATATTAACACCCTGCTTAACACCGATGACATATTATCATGATAATTAACAAGGTGACACTATCACATACTAACCACAGGCAATCAGCTATCAAAATTAATGGCTTTTGAGCATTGATGGTAAAGTTTATTCCTGTTTTTTGAATGACCTCTGGTTGAAATGAAACGCCCCCAATTGTAACTTTCAAGTTGAAGCTTTTCGGCTAATGGTATATACTATGGTATATACCATCAAATTTGGGAGTGGTTGTTATGGATAGTGCAAAGCTTTTTTATAACGGTCGCAGCCAGGCGGTACGCCTGCCCAGGGATTATCGCTTTGAAGGCGATGAAGTTTATATCAAAAAAATTGGCAATGCCGTTGTCTTGATTCCCAAGGATAAGATATGGGAAGTGCATGAGGCAGGGATGGATTACTTTAGCGATGATTATATGGACAGCAGGAAGCAGCCTCCACTGAAAACGAGAGACGAGTTATGATCAGGTACCTGCTTGATACGGATATCTGCATCTATTTGATCAAGGAAAAAGATCCTGCTTTGAAGTTGAAACTTTATGAAAAAGGGATTGGCTGTTGCGCCATATCGGCTATTACTCTTGCTGAACTATCGCACGGGGTGGAAAAAAGCAGTAAAATTGAGCAAAATAAGCTGGCCCTCGGTTTATTCCTAGTCCCTTTTGAACTGCTGCCCTTTTCTACAGCCGCCGCGTTTATTTATGGCAGTATAAGGCAGCAACTTGAGCTGCGCGGAGAGATAATCGGTGGATATGATCTGCTTATTGCTGCTCATGCTTTAGCGGAAGGCTTAACACTAGTGACCAATAATGCGGGTGAGTTCTCCAGGGTAGATGGTCTTTCTGTCGAAAACTGGATTAACCGCCATTGATATATAGAGGATAGAGCAGAGAAGGGTTACCTGTTTTGCCTATATTTTTGAGATTGATGTAGCCCCTAAGACTTAGGGAGGACAGCGGGACGTTTCTCCTGTCCCTTTCTCCTGGGCCAAGTTAATCAAGGGTGAGTAAGATGCCAAGAGATCTACATCAAAAAAGTGAATCGGAATAATAGGATCAGCTCTTGAAATATGGCATTTTTGCAGAATATGTTCTCGATTCTAAATCAAATATTATATTACAAGGCCTGATTCCACGATTTTTATTCAATACATTAAAATGATATAATGCAATTAGCGTTGAGTAAATAGAAATTAAATGTGAAATTGCAATTTAATGATTATTGGGTGGCAGTGTATGTTATATTCGTTCTAAGAATAAGGGTTACTCGTATTAAAAATATAAGTTTTTAAGGAGGAATAAATATGTATAAGATTTTATTGGCGACAGATGGATCTGAACATACTCAAAAGGTAATTGAAGAAGCCCTTCCAATTGCTGAAAGTATTCAAGCCTCCGTTACAATTTTAACCGTTATTTCTGAGCATGGTTTTGAAAATCGTATTGCTGGAGAGGTATCAAGTGAAAAGTGGAATGATATTAAACAATACCAGCATAAGGAAGCTGAAGAGATGGTAGAAAAAGCAGCACAGCCTTTCAGAGAGAAAAATTTAAAAGTTGAAACAAAAGTTGTAGCAGGAAAAATGGGCGAAGCTGACTTAATCTGTGAGGAAGCTCGTGAAGGCAGCTATAATCTTATTATTTTAGGAAGTCACGGTCTTCGTGGTATCAAGGAAATGATTCTTGGAAGTGTAAGCAATAAAGTTGCTCACATAGGTTGTAAAAGTATTCTGATTGTTAAATGATCAGCTAATTTAATATCAGAATCACAACTTGATCTGCGAGAAGAGATAATCGGTGGAAATGATCTGCTTAAAATTTCTAAGGACGAAATATCCAGAGGACGGCTGACAGTGTAATTAACAGTAGATTAAAAACTACTTAGGCCAAGCATGTTAACCCTGGTATCTTAAAATACCTATAGAGGGACAAAAGGACGTCAGGATGTGTGATAAGTAACAACATATCACAGATAGGTACACAAAATGTAGCAAATATGGTGTAATTTACTTAAGACTTCCAAACTTCAGCGAGGTGAAATTATGCCATATATTAAAGGAACCGACCGTAACCAGGTCACCCTGTTACCCGAAACCATAGATGATTATATAACAAGCGACAATCCGGTAAGGATCATTGATGCATACGTAGAGCAGGTAGACATGGAGGCCCATGAATTTACCTTTGCCAGGTTTCCAAAGATTGGCAGGCCGCCATATGATCCGAAAGCGCTGCTGAAGCTTTATCTTTACGGTTACCTAAACAGAATTCGTTCATCGCGACGATTAGAAGACGAAGCGAACCGTAACCTTGAGCTGATCTGGCTGCTGCAAAAGCTGACCCCTGATTTCAAGACAATTGCTGACTTTCGCAAGAACAACAAAAAAGCCTTAAAATTACTGTTTAAAGACTTTAGCGAGCTTTGCAAAAAGTGGGATCTTTATGGCAAAGAGACCGTAGCAATAGACGAAACTAAATTCAAAGCTTCTAACTCGAAGAAAAACAACTTTAGCAAAAAGAAACTGAAGCAGTATATTAAATACCTAGATGAGAAAATCGACCGCTATTTAGAGGAACTGGACGAAAACGATAAGATTGAAAAAGAAGACAAGAGACCGAGCGAAGAAGAGATTAAAGATAAAAGGGATACCCGGATATGATTAACGGAACAACAAAGCCTAAAAAACTGTTTAGAAAAGTTCCTGTGTGCAAAAAACAAAACTGACAGGACTATATTTAGGAATGTAAGCCAGGACAT
Organism: Syntrophomonadaceae bacterium; assembly: GCA_007127255.1. Lineage (GTDB taxonomy): Bacteria > Bacillota > Dethiobacteria > DTU022 > DTU022 > T3SED10-7. The sequence continues at coordinate 3,613 of SKZS01000207.1, forward strand.
TTTAGCTGCTATCGATTTGAAGGCACAAGCAGATTATGAAAAGGACAAACAGCGTCAAATGATTGTTGAGCATCCATTTGGCGCCTAAAATCAATAAAGTGGTGGGTAACGACACCCTGATGGAACATGTTAGCGGGCCGACTATTATAGACTATATTGAGTGGCAGGAAAAAATACATTTTCAGTATAAAGAGCCTCACATCATTCCTGCTATGCAGGCAATTTATCACTAAAGTCGAGATGAAAAGAGGGCTGGTGACTGAATATTGCTTAAGCGAATTATAAAGAATAAACAAGTGTTGAGGGCTCCGAAAACAAGAAGCAGACAATTATGTGTTAGACTAAGCTGGCTGTCTGGTTAGGATGGGTTTTACCGACTGGTTAGATAATAAAAAGCCTGATTCACAAGTGGATTCAGGGGTTAAAACCATTTATGCTTGTAAGAAGCCTACCTCAGTCAACAGAATGTTAATGAACTGTTCAGGAAGGGAGTGTGCCTGGACACATAAGCGCAATATGTTCACAACCTGAACGGTTCGGGAGTAGCTGTCGGCCGAACGTCAGCCGCTATCCTGAAAAACAACCACCTGAAAGATGGCAGTGTGATTATTCCCGGGGTTCTGCGCCCGTATTTTAACTGTGAGAAAAAATCACTCCCACCCGAGGCAGACAGGGTTAAAAGCGAACTCTGCCGATAGACCGGGCAGAAGCGATCTGATAGACTACCGGGTTAACCGGAAGGCTGTCTCTCAAGCAGGAGGACAACTTTGCCGTCTGCATCCTGCATGAACAGGTTATCTCCTTCCAGAGCAATCTGCCGGGCAGCGACCAGGGCCCGGGTAAAGGCTTCTTCTGTTTCCATCACGTTTTCTTCCTCGCAGTACATCTGGGTCATGATCGGAGCGTCTATATTGATCTGGCTGCCATCCTGGCTGTACTCTGCCGAGTATACATTGCAGGGGGCCTCACCGCCTACTACGTCATCTGTAAAGTTGGCAGTAATTTCTATCCCTTCCGGCAGGGGGCTCCCGTTAATTTCCAACACATGCCAGCTTGTATTTTCCAGGTCCGGATCCGGAGCCTCGACAGCGTTGCAGGATGTCAGCAACCCTGCAAGCAAAAGGACCATCACAAGTGGCCACAATCTTGCTTTCATCAAATTTCCCTCCTCAATAAAAGCTAAATACAGGATGGACGGAGCCCGGGCTGCCGGGGTTGTAGGCAGCAGGAACCCCGTCCCATTTATTGAATCTGATTTATGCCGGCCGGCCTGGTGTGTCGGCCTGGAAGGATCGTTAAAAACAGTACGCCCTTGTTGGTATCAACAGTAAAGAGAATCAACCTTACTGATATGATACCTTCTAACGCAGGCTTGATGTCTATTCGCGGGTGTATTTGGGTGCAGCGGTAATCAGGATTGGTCGGCTACTTCATAAACTTCAATTTGGGGGGGCATTCCTGTGATATCTTTTGCAATTTCCTTGGCTACTTTTTCTGCCGCAGGCATGGTGGCTTCCAGGGTGTCCCGGGATTCCCACAGTGTTACAGTCATCGTCTTCTCATTGCTGGGATCAGCTAATACAAAGTGTCCCTTTATGTCTTCAAAATCTTTCTTATCAATCTTTTTCAGAAACTCAACTACTTCTTTCACATGATTGCCGGGAAATGTGATAACTCTGGCATGCATAACCTTTTTCCTCCTTCTGTTATATTTACTTTTATTATATTGCAAATATTGTGTGCGATCAAATTACCTATTAAGGTAGGTCGCGTCAAGCCATTTTAGGAATAAGAAGCCTCACCTTGTACAATCTAGTCATTAAATTAAAGCCAATCGTTGGTTGTTCTTTGACAACCACATAGGAATTCTGAAGAAAAAAGGTTGTTTAGAAACGACTGCAGAAGTTACCGAAGCCTTCAATTTTTAAAGGTATATCATGCCCTGCCCACATTTAGGACAGGTTACCTGTAACCGTTCAACAGGGTCTCCTTTGCGGAGTTTGTCTATTTCTTTTTTTTCCTTTTGTTCTTGGATACCACAGTTGTGACACATATTACACCCGCAATTCGGACAGGTCATCCATTTTTCATCAGTATCTCTGGGTTTTCCACATGAAATACAAGTTATTTCAGTCATGAAGAACACTCCTTTATCAAGCGCGTATCGCAAAATAATAGCTATACAAGTACTAGACAACTATTTTCTTTTGAATTATATGAAGTTCTTAAATTCTATTAAAATTATATCATATTCAGATGCTCTGAATCAAAGCAACTGCTTATCAATAGACCTCTGAATGAAGCGGGGTAACTAAGCAGGATCTACCGCGTAACTAGTTAATAGGGCAAAGGGACGTTTCTCCTGTCCCTTTCTTCTGTGCTATCTTAATCAAAGGTGAGTAAGATGCTAAGAGGTCTACATCAAAAAAGTGAATCGGAATATTAGGTTCAGATCTTGAATTATTATTTTTCTGCAGAATTTGTTCTAAGCTCAAAGTAAAAACTTATATTTAAATACCTGACCCAATAATTTATTACACAGAGGAAATAAGAAGGAGGAACGGTTCGATTTTTATCATTATAGTTTGAAGTAAATATGGCAGGATGAAGATTTCAATATATCTATATCCAAATAGAGTAGGGAAGAAAAGTAAATATTTTTAAGATAAAACCTATGCTCTGTGCAGGAAGATGGGGATAAAGAGGTGAAAATGCTAATAAATGAAAGGGAGCCATATGATAAAAGGAAACACAATGAAAATAGAATATCCTAAAATTGGAATATGCGGGCTTTCCTGCCGACTTTGCCCCAGCTATAATACTGAAGCAAAGAGCCGTTGCCTGGGCTGTAAAAGTGAAAGTAGAATTGCTGCTGGCTGCCCCTTTATCACCTGTGCTTTAAAGAACAAAGGGATTGAGTTTTGCTGGCAATGTGATGAAAGAGAAACCTGTGAAAAATGGAAGAAGCACAGGGAAGCTGGGAAAAAGGCCGATTCATTTAAGTGTTATCAAAAACTTGAAGAAGATATTGCATTTATTCAGAGGAATGGCGTAGCTGAGTTTGAAAAAACACAAATAGTCAGGGAAGAATTGTTAAAAGAGATGCTGCGAGAGTTTAACGAAGGACGGTCGAAAAGTTACTACTGCATTGCATCAACTGTTCTCGATATCAATGAGTTGGAAGATGCTTTGAGAAAAGCCAGAAAAGACTCCAAAAGAATAGACGTTAAAGATAAATCCAAATTAATGCATTCAATAATTGATGAGATTGCAGGGCGCAAAAATTATTATTTAAGATTGAGGAAGTGAATTGGCTCAAACTCTTTTTATGATATGAGAAAGAGGGTGGGGCAAGCGGGAGCAGGAGCATTTCAGGCGGGCGGTCAGATAACCGGCAGAAGCCGTGAAGTTATTTAAGGAGATCAACTTAAGGGGGTTTACCTTCATAAGGTGCAGCCGTATTTTCCGCCTCTATGTGTTCTCAAGCTGGAAATCTGGCATATTCTTATGCATTGTATTATCTATAAAAGCTCTTATTAACCTGCTCATTTCTTATAGTTCCGTCAGCTAAGTGTTCTTTAATAAAAGTGTCTTCTTCAATATCCTTGAAGGCTTGATTCAGCTCTTCTTTTGTATTCATTACTATCGGGCCGCCCCATTCAATCGGCTCGTTTAATGGTTTCCCGGAAAATAACAACAGGCGTGCTTTTCCATCATTACCGGTTTTAAGGTGCAGTTTGTCACCCCGTTCAAACAATACAGCCTGCCAAGCAGGCAACACCTTGTTGTCTTCTGCCGGGAAGATGAGAGAACCGTTGATGATATAAATAAAAAGGGTGTTTTCCGGGTTTGTATCATAATAGAAAGAGCCGCCGCTTTTTACGGTAACGTCCAGGTATGTGGGCTGGACAGTTATATCTTCCATCGGGCCTTTTGCTCCCTTAAATTCTCCCGCTACTATTCTAACAATGCTTCCTTCGTCTTCAATTACCGGCATGTCGGAACTTTTAAAGTCTCTGTATTTAGGCGCGGTCATTTTATCCCTGGCCGGCAGGTTGACCCATAACTGTGTTCCCAGCAGTCGCGGCGCAGGCTGTGGCATTTCCTGGTGGATGATTCCGCTGCCGGCAGTCATCCACTGGCATTCCCCATCTCGTATTACTCCGGAATTGCCCAGGCTATCACCATGATCAATCTCTCCTTCAAGCAGGTAAGTTACCGTTTCAATTCCCCGGTGCGGATGCCAGGGGAAACCTTTGATATATGTGTCGGGGTTTTTGCTGTCAAAGGCATCAAGCATTAAAAACGGGTCGAAATCATAAACATCCGGTTTGCCGATTACCCTGATCAACTGTACGCCTGCACCATCAATTTTCTTTTCACCTTTTACAATCTTTTTCACTTTATTTATCATGGTATTAAACCTCCGGTATTTTTAATAAGCCTTTCAAGTTATACTTAGTCTATCGCTATTGTAGACAAATGCAGAATAAATGTCAAAGAGATACTTACTTTCTGTCCTGGGTTAGAGATCTGTAATACATTTCCTGTGCCATATTGAAGATTTAGGTATAAGTGTTTCATCAGTTAACATCTCCACATGTTCCAAGTTGTATCACTATGTTTCCTGGCAGCCTGGTAGTCTGGAGATTAATAATACTTTAATATCCAAATTAGCCAATTTTACCATGGCGCTCGAATGACGTTGTGACAATGAATAGCAGTATTGATACATCAAGAAGCTTTATAATATTTAAATAAGCGGTGCTTGTAGTTTTTTCCTATTCCTCGTTTACCAAGTTATCCCAACCACTATTTATTCATCAATTTGGGGTACAAATGTACCAGGCAGTTCTCGGTCCCGCATTAATTACCTCAACTTCAGAAAAGCAATCTCTTAACTCAAATTCACAGTTTTCCATCTCATATTTTGCATACTGAATAAAACGAAAATAGTCGCCTCCTTCGAGCCATTCGGCGATTGTAATTGGCAGCGACCTGTTTTGATTGTAGTCATAAATGATCACCTTTACCCTGGAGACTCTGCTCATTTCTGCATACATCCGCCTTCTTTCCTCCGGCTGCAAGCCATGGGCAACATATGAAGCCAGGGAGATATCAAAGGAGTTGCTTTCGAAGGGCAGGCCTTCGACTACATTTGCTTTTATAAACCGGATCGCTTTGTTCTCCAGCTTATTACGGGCGATATTAAGCATATTTTCTGCCGGATCGATGCCGGTTACAGTGAGGCTTTTTTCATTAAGCACTGAACAGAGTGCACCTGTTCCGCATCCCACGTCGAGAACTGTTTCAAAAGCAGTTAAATCAAGCTTGTCGCTTATATCCTCTATAATCCTGGCATAGTGTTTTTTCTGGGGTTTGTAGAATAAGCCATAGAGTGGCGCTATTAGGTTAAATAAATAATCACTGCGATTTTTAATCATGAATAAATGTCTCCCTTGATGATTTGATCATCGTTCCTGTGATAAGATTAGCTTTTTGATACCATGATTATCACATCCAGGGCTGACTTCGTCAATTTTAAAACAATAAGTACTAATTATCGGGATATGATAGAATACAATAAGATTCAACCTAGTGGGGAATGAGAAAAATGGATTCGGCCAGCTGGTATGTACATCTCAAGAAGCCTTCCTGGGCACCACCTGCCTGGTTATTCGGGCCGGTATGGTCAATACTTTATATAATTATCTTTATTTCTTTCGGTATGATTTATTATTATTCATTTACAGGACAACTGCCACTAATCCTGATTATACCGTTTACTTTAAACCTGATATTCAATATTTTATTTACACCAATCCAGTTCGGCATGAAGAACAACTACCTCGCAGCGATTGATATTCTGCTTGTTCTGGTCACTTTGATCTGGGCTTTAAGCAGTATCTTTACATATCTTCCCTGGGTGACATTTATCAATATTCCTTATCTCCTCTGGGTTTTATATGCAACCGTATTGCAGCTTAGCATTACTAGCATGAATCCCAATAAATAAAATGTTTATCCAGCCAGTCATTCTTGAGGTGCCGGTATTGGCTTATGTTCTATGCATTTCGCTTGAAGGATAGCCTCGGTTTTAGCCAAACTATATATTGTGATGAGTCTTTCAGCCGCGCATAATGATTGATGTTGTTATGGAGGTTGGAATGTGATAACCAATAAAAGCAGCGTTGATATAGTAATATTCTATTTTTCTGGTACGGGTAATGAGCATGTGCACCCTAAGCTCTCTCCTGGCTGCTCCATCCTTAAACTCAAGCCTGCCAAGCCGTCTTTCTTGCCTGCAAGCTTCAATAATGTCATAATTATTGATAGAGAGTTTTTAAGCAGGCAAAGTGCCTGTTGCAATCAAACCGGACAAACAGTTTAATTAATTTAATTTCTGGGAGGCTGATTATATATGGAAAAAGCAGATGAATTGACAAAGGTATCCCTGGCCAAATCTAACCAGAGGCATGAAGCAATGCGGCGTAGTATTGAACTGTTAAACTTCAATCCCGTCCGGGAAAAAGAAGTGGTCTTGAAACCGAATTTCAACACCGCCGATCCTTACCCCGGATCAACCCACCTGGAATCGCTCAAGGAGATGGTTGTTTACCTCCGGGAAATGGGGGCCAAAAAGATTACCATCGGCGAAAGAAGCGGGCCGGTGGATAGCGCTGAAGTAATAGAAACCCTGGGCGTTAACCGTATGGCGGAAGAGCTGGGAGTAGAAGTGGTCAATTTTGATCAACTCCAGCCGGGGGAACTGGTTAAAGTTGATCCTCCGGGAAGTCACTGGCAGGACGGATTCCTGGTGCCGCAGATGATCAAAGAGGCAGAATGCGTGGTGGCGATGCCCTGCCTGAAAACCCACCAGTTCGGGGGTATTTTTACCATGACCTTGAAGCTGGCGGTGGGCATAGTACCCAAAGCGGGCAATAATTACATGGGTGAGCTGCACAGCTCACCTAACATGGGCACCCTGATTGCCGAGATCAATACCGGTTATCGTCCCGACCTGATCGTTATGGACGCCATGGAGGCTTTTGTGGAGCAGGGGCCAATGACCGGGAAAAGGAAACAGGCCGGTTTGTTTGTTGCCGGGACCGATCGCATCGCCATTGATTCAGTGGGCCTGGCGATTCTAATAGAGCTGGGCTCGACTCCGGAAATTATGAACAAACCCATCTTTGCACAGGAGCAAATCGCAAGGGCTGTCGAGCTTGGTCTGGGTGTCGATTCAGCCGAAAAGATCGAGCTGATAACCGGCGATGCCGAGAGCGCTTCTTATGCTGAAAAAATTCGCAGCATCCTTGATTCTCAATAATAGTGGTCAGAAAAGCCGAAACGCAGGGGGCATACCAGATCTAATGTGCTAATCTGTGATTGAGGTGGCCTTAACCCGATTTAAAGACATATCCTTTAGCTGATCCATTGCCGCAAGACTCATTTGTTTATTTGTAGAGGTTAAATTGTTAATGATTGAAAAGAGAAGGGAGGTTAAATCTTTTGGTAATAAGTGAATTAATGTTAGGTGTAATAACAGTTGCTTTTGGCGTTGTCATAATGATTTTTCCAAAGATTATTAACTATCTCATTGGTATTTATCTAATCATCATCGGAGCACTCTCTATCATTCAGGGATTGTAATCAAAATTTGTTTCGATAGGAATTTCAAGCACAGGAGGTCACCTCAAACCGTCCTCTTGTGCATTAAAAATGAGGGCATCTCCAGGTATTATGGAAGTGCCCTCATTTTACTTTTTTGCCATATTCTTAGTTGAAATTATATAACGACAACATTTGCTGCCTGCGGACCGCGATTGCCTTCGACTACATCGAATTCAACTGCTTGTTCTTCGTCCAAAGTTTTAAAACCGTCACTTTGAATTGCAGAAAAATGAACAAAAACATCGTTGCCTTCTTCTGTTTCGATAAAGCCGAAACCTTTATCAGGGTTGAACCATTTTACTTTACCTTGCATCATATAACACTCCTTCGCTTAGAATTAATCAAAAAGAGGAGCTTCCGGTTAACCTCTTTCCCTTTACCCAAGCAAAGGTCTTAAGATCGTGTGCGGTGTTCTCATCTTTTTAACACTTTAAGTAACATATCATATTTGAATAAGAAAAGCAATGTTTCTGAAAAACTGCCCTGTTTTTAGTGCCTAGAAAGCTTTCCACTTACCTGAAAAAGGCATCGTTAACGAGGGCCAACCAGAAATTTTATAGCCGTTCTTTCCTCACCGTTGATTTCAATGGTGGTAAAAGCTGGAATACATACTAGATCAATACCAGCGGGAGCAACAAATCCCCTTGCAATAGCTAGTGCTTTTACTGCCTGGTTAAGAGCGCCTGCTCCAATAGTTTGCATCTCAGCTTTTCCATTTTCCCGGATAGTTCCCGCTAAAGCACCTGCTACTGAATTAGGATTAGATTTTGCAGAGACTTTTAATACTTGCATGAACTATAATTCCTCCTTTGGATTATCCTGAGTTATAACAACCGCTGCGATTAATGGCTTCTTACATAAACACTTTATGGGATTTAATTCCACATACCCTTTCCTGCAGGTTTTTTGCCAGCTCCTTTGGTTCCATTACTTCTTTGATATAATGAATTCTCTGTAAATTTTAAATAACCTCTATAATGAATAAATTTAAAAGTTTATAACCCAGGGGGCGCTTCATCTTGGAACACAAAAGAACCGTCCCACTGTGTTCCCCCTGTGTTCATATTATCAGTTGAACAAGATAAGGTAGAATTAGCAAAGTTGCACTGCACGCTGGCAGTATCCTACTGAACTTGACCTTGACAATACAATTAGAAGATTGCTACAATTGTACTGGAAGTAACAATAAATATCCATTTTCTTAATTACTGTAGACAAATATTTACTCTTACCTCTTCATTATTTGTAGAAAATAAGGCATCCCCGTTAGCTGATTAATTTCCACAAGGCTTATTGGTTTATTTGTAGAGCTTAAATTGTTAATGATTGATAAGGGAAGGGAGGTTAAATCTTATGGTAGTAAGCGAATTAATGTTAGGTGTTATAACAGTTGCTTTTGGCGTTGTTATATTGATTTTCCCCAAGATTATTAACTATCTCATTGGCATTTATCTAATCATCATTGGGGGACTCGCCATCATTCAGGGGTTGTAATCAAAATTAGGTTCGATAGGAATATAAAGAACAATAAAACCTGCAGGCTACATTTTGATTAAATATTTCCATGGAGGTGATAACGATTATGCGTAGTCTTATATATTTGATTGGACTGGTGGTAGTTGTTTATTTTATCCTCAGATTTCTTAACATAGTGTAAAAGAGGGCCAACACAAGGGGAAGGGACAGTTTGGGGTGACCCCCTAAACCGTCCCCTTGTGCATTGTGAACGTTCTCTGCCGAAGCTTAAAACTTACGCGGACCAAATAATTTAAAAGCCTTGAGCAAAATAAGTGATAATGCCATGGCGCCGGCATAAATCAGAACTACAAGCTCTATGCTCCAGCCCCACCAGAAAGGTGCATGCATCAGTATCATGTAGCTTAAAACAAAAGGTGCCGCAAAAATTACCTGCACGCCAAGCTCCAGACCCACCGGAGTTTCGAACTCCGGGTCAGCAACTCTGAGAAGTAGCAGGCCGGTGGAAACATTGCCTGTAACACAGCCGTAAAGGCCAGCCGTTCTTTCAAGACTATATGACCAGGTTCTTCTACCCATATAAACAACTACCAGAGTGGTCAATAGCCCACTGGCGATAGAAATAACAACAATGGGCACAATATATTCCCATACGATTACCATCTGAATGGCCATTATTGTAGAGATTATCAGAAAGTCGATAGACCATCCGGTTATTCTGCGCTGAACACCAGGATCCAGCAAATAGCCGAGTCCGATTCTGACGACAATAAATTTTACCAGCATGGCAACTAAAACAC
>SKZS01000170.1 GCA_007127255.1 Syntrophomonadaceae bacterium
CACTGGTAACAACAATTGGGATCCTGCCCGCTATATGCCTTCATATCATCAATCAGACGGGTTTTACCGGTTTCTGTTGTCATTTCTGCTGCGCCCTCCTTTCCTTTGCTGCCGAAACCAGCTGTTTAAACTGTAAACCCATAGCTTCCGCTAAGAGTTCGCTGAAATAGTAAATCTTAATCGGTTCTTTTCCTTCATCTTTTGCACAGTTTTCCAGGTTATAGCTGCAGAGCGGACAGGCTGTGATCAGTGCTTCCGCTCCTACATTACGAGCTGAATCGATAATTTTATCGACCGTATCGCGTGCCACCCCTTCTTCAGTTACGGAAAGGTAAGCCCCGCAGCATTCAATGCGGTAAGGGCTTTTAACCACTTCAGCACCAAGCGCTTTGAGGAAATCCTCCATAATTGTGGGGTTTTCGGGATCATCAAACTGCATCTCTTTGGAAGGCCGCAGCAACAGGCAGCCATAATAGGCGGCCACTTTCTTGCCTTCCAGCGGTTTTTTAATCATTTCTGCCAGCTTATCAAAACCCAGGTCGTCACGGAGCACCTCGAGGAAGTGGAGGACTCGGCCTTCGCCTGAGTACTCAACTTCAAGGTGATCTGTAACTTTAGTCCGGGCTTCTTCATTACGCTGCATCAAAGCCTGTGCTCGCTTGAGCACATGGTGACAGGCAGCACAAAGCGACACCAGGGGTTCGCCTTCAGCGGCAGCCAGGGTCCGCACCGGGGAAAGCAGCGAAATCAGTTCATCCTCGTAAAGAGGGTAAACAGCTCCACAGCACTGCCAGTCAGGCAGTTCCTCCAGTTCGATACCCAGGGCCCTTGCTGATAACAATGTGGTATCTTCCATGTTTTTTGCCTGTCCCTTAAGGGTACATCCGGGAAAATAACGATAGCGCACCTTTAAGCGCACCTCCTAAATTGGGCAGGTTATTTTAGATTGCCTAAAAAGTTTCGACATCCTATCAGAAATGCCTTTTTAATTTTTAAAATAATTATTATAAATTTTAGAAGTCCGGCCAGAAGGGACTGGCAAGAAGGGCTGAGCGAAATTTTTCACGCAGGTCGGGATAGCGGGAAGACAATTCATCAATTAACTTTTCCATTTCTTTACGCTTTGTTTTACCGCTGACCGGGCAGGGATTTTTGAAAAGAGGAAGCCTTTCCCGCTCAACAAGAGTGCCCAGAATGCTTTCGGGGAGTTGAATAAGGGGTCTGACAAGATAGAGGTCGGTTCGATCCAGGTAAGTTATTGGCTTAAAAGTATTCATGTGTCCGGTGTAAATCAGGTTCATCATGAATGTTTGTATAGCATCATCAAGATGATGCCCCAGCGCAACCCTGTTACAACCCAATTTCAGGGCAGCCTGATGCAGGGCTCCCCGGCGCATATTGGCACAGAGGGCGCAGGGGTTTTTCTCTTTTCTACGTTCGAAAACGACTTTGGCAATTACCGTTTCTTCCACATGAAGATCGATAGAAAGTTTTTCAGTCAAACGTTTTAACGGATCAAGATCGGCCGGCCAGCCAAGATCAACATAAACGGCCTGCATATTAAAATGAAATGGCGCATGACGCCTAAAAAGATTTAAAATATAAAGCAGGGCGGCACTATCTTTACCACCGGAAATACCAACAGCCACATTGTCGCCTTCACCGATCAGTTTATAGCGATAGGTTGTCCTCTTTACCCTGGTTAGAAACCATTTTCCGTCACTTCGTCGCAATTATCTATTGTCCTTTCCTGTTTTAGCGGATAGAATGATAAAATAAGTATATCATTTTCACAGCAGTTTTGATAAAGGAGACTTTTTTCTTGGCCCGGCACGCAAAGAAAAGAAAAACAGGCCGTTTTACGGCCTGTTTAATACTAATCATGCTTTGTCTATCTGCTTTTATGCTTGGTTATATATATGCAGTAAGCGGTTTTAGCTTTCATACTTTTTAATGTTTAGACGTCAGGAGCTCAAAACGGGGCAGCTTAACGTGATTCTTTTTATCAAGCCTTAACATACTGCGGGCTTGTTTTTCAGCAGCTGTAATTACCTGCAGACGGCGCACTCTCAAGCCGAGCTTGGCCAGGTACGACCCGAAACGAGCCGCCGTCTGTTCAGAAGCAAAGCGTACCCCTTCGGCATTGATCACCATTTGCCCGTGATGACGCGGCAAAACCTTCCGCAGGGTCTTATTTAATTCTTTTAAGTGCAGGTTGCTGATAAGGCCACGCAGCTTAAGGTACATAATTCCGCCCTGCTCTGTAAGTGAAACCTTCAGAAGCGAAGAAGCTGCTTCGGAACCCAACTTGCCTGCATTTAAAATGCCTAATGAACCGTTGAATAAAGCAACCGGCTGCGGGTCTGCCTGCTTCTGCTTTCTTAAAAACTGGTCATAGCCCCTGTTCTTCCATATAAAATGCCTGATTAAAGCCCAGGCCAGGGCCCTGTATAGCGCCGAAGACCACCCGGTAAAACTGACATTTTTAAAAACCCTGGAAAGCGAATAAAACTTTTTCAAAGCCCGCTCTGTTTCAACCTGCAGTTCTTCGGGTGACATTAAAACAGGCTTCATAACTGTATGGTGACCGTCATAAAGAGACCAGTCATAAGTCAGTATTCTTCCTTCTTTTTCAAGCTCATTATAAAAAGGAGTTCCGGGCATGGGAGTCAGAACCATAAACTGAACTGTATCAATACGCGCTTCAATAGCAAAGTCGGTCGTTTCCCTGATTGATTCGGCAGTATCAGCATCTCCGCCGAAAACAAACATGCCATGAATCCTTATTCCATATTCGTGAAAGCGCTTGACCGACTCTTTTATCTCTTCTGCAGTCTGCTGCTTGTTATATGCTTTCAATGTTTCCGGGTTAATCGACTCAAAACCAATATAAACTATACTGCAACCCGAGCGGGACATTAAGTCGATAAGCTCGTCATCAAAAGCTGCATCGGCACGCACCTGTGCCCCCCAGCTTTTGATCTTAATTTCATCCCGTTCAATAATTTCCCTCATCAATTCCTTGCTGCGTTTCGGGTCAGCAGTAAAATTATCATCACAGAAAAATATATGCCTGCCCGGATAGCGAGTCAGCTCTTTCAAAACACTTTCTGTGCAGCGAAAACGATAGCGCCTGCCAAACATCTGGGTAACACAACAAAAAGTACAGTTGTATGGGCAGCCTCTTGACGTTATTACCGGAACACTGCACATCTTTTCAGAGTGTTCGAGCAAAGTAATATCGGGTATAGGCAGGGTGTCTATATCGATTCGTTTTTCCAGACCATGATTGTATATCTTTTCGCCATTTCTCCAGTACGCAACGCCGGATATACCGCGCGGCTCCTCTCCTGCTTCTATAGCCCGGATGAGGGGTAAAAAGCTGTATTCAGCTTCGCCCTGGACAACATAATCGGCAAATTGCAGGGCTTCATCAGGCAGAAAGGTTGCATGTATTCCGCCTATCACTACTGGAATATCAGCAGTTTTTAATAAACCGGCAATTTGATAGGCTTCTCTACAGGTAGCAGTAGTGGTGGAAATGCCAACAAGGTCGGCTTTGAAGATCTCAGGCCAGGGCAGGGAATCACCGGTACCAAGATGAAAATTTACCCGGTATCCATCTTCCTTAAGCTGGGTGCCCAGGGTAGGCAAGCCCAGGCGAGGCATACGAACATGCTTGTAAACATGATCCTCCTTGGATTGCGGTTCAATCAATACAATCTTTTCCATTTTTCATCGCTCCTTTTTCCAGACTGAACATATAAG
>SKZS01000181.1 GCA_007127255.1 Syntrophomonadaceae bacterium
GACTGCTCACAGTTTACTGTGTCAGCGGAAATATCCTCGAGAGATGGGTTGATTCAGCATATGTCGATCAAAGCCCGCGTTTTCTTTCGTATTTTTGCATCAGTGGAAAAGCATTTGACACTGCAGCAGAAACTATCATTGTAGGCAGCCTGGAACCGCTCAGGAAAATGAGTCACTCTGTTAACAAGCTTGAAAAAAGCGGCCCTGTTTTTGGACAGGTTTTGCTTTTAACTGCTTCAGCCTTAAATAGTATTTATTCTGTCTGGACAAATGCTCTTAATCTATTTTTCACTCAATCTAAAAATATCTTTCTTTCTGTTTTCTATTTTCTCTTTGACATGGATTACTCTTTTAGAGGCAGAATAGCCAGGATCGTTAACACCTCTAATTTCGAGTATTACCTCTTGATCTTCTTTGTATTGCTCATACTTCTCATGATGATGCAGTTCTTGGTATAGAAAGTCTGTTATAGACGGGTTATAATAGAGGGGCAGAAAAATATTAATAATTAATCCAGTCCATATAGAAAAGGAAGAAGGGGAAGCGAAAAATGATTGAACAAGATTTGGCAAGGTTTGTATGTGATACAGGTTACGATAACTTACCCGAGGAAGTTATTCACCAGGCCAGGGTTTGTTTGCTGGACCTGGTTGGAGCAGCTTGTGCCGGTGCTGTAGCTTTGCCCGGTCATGTTGTTACAGAAATTATTGAAGAGGCCGGAGGCAGCCCCCAGGCTGTTTTAATTGGACGTAAAGAGAGAGTTCCGGCTCTATCAGCTGCCCTGGGCAATGGCCTGTATGCACACGGTCTGGAGCTTGATGACCTGCACAGGCAATCGATTCTAAGGCCGGGGTCACCGATTATACCTGCAGCCCTGGCGGCTGCTGAAAAAGTTGGGGCTTCAGGTAAAGAACTGATCACTGCTATTGTAGTTGGCTATGAAGTCGGTATTCGCATCGCTGAAGCGATGACTCCATCCCATTACCAGTTCTGGCACACAACAGGAACCTGTGGCACTTTTGCCGCAGCGGTAGCTGCAGGAAAAGTATTGAAACTGGATGAGGAACAACTGATGCATGCTCTGGGACATGCCGGTACTCAGGCTGCCGGTTTGATGGAACTACATTATAGTCCTGAGGGAATGATGAGCAAACCCCTTCACGCCAGTAAGGCAGCCCAGAATGGTCTTTTTTCAGCCATGCTTGCTGCAGGAGGTTATACCAGCACCAAGACAATGCTCTCCGGTGAGAAAGGCTTCCTTCGCGTTTTTGCCCCGAAAGCAAAAATGGAGAAAATAACTGAAAACCTGGGTGAAGGTTATAAAATAATGCAAATTAGTTTCCGCCTTTTTGCCTCGACCAGGCACACCCATGCCGGCATCGATTTAGCCCTGCGCCTGCGCGAAAAAGGCATCAAGCCGGAAGATATTGAACTTTTAAGAATCCAGACTTACGGGGTAGCAAAGGACCTGGTTGGAGAACCTTTCCCAGAAAATATTTACGAAGCCAAATTTAGCCTGCCCTTCTGTGTGGCGACCGCCGTGGTTTACGGCCATGTCGGTCTTGAGGATTTTACTGAAGAAAGACTTCATGATCGCACCCTCGAAGAGTTGATGAGCCACTGCACCGTAGAAGTAGACCCCCTGCTTGATGCCCATTATCCGGACAAGTGGGCGGCCAAGTTAAACGTAATCCTGCGCAACGGTTCTGTCGTTCATGAACAAACCGATTTTCCCAGGGGAGACCCTGAAACCCTCGTTTCCCTTGATGAATTGCATACCAAGTTCCGCCGTTTGTCATCCATGCTGCTTCCTGCATCAAAAATAGAAGCCTGGCTCGGATCTATTAGCAGGGTTGAGACCTTTGATAATATACACGATATGTGGGAAATATAATAAAAAGCAGGCTGTACAACAACCGATCAAACTATCCTGAAAATGTTTCAACTAACTGCGGGGTTGCTTCCAACCCCGCTTTTCAAGTAACCGGCAAGGAGCAAAAAATGACAAATAATAATACAAATAGCGAAAACGCTGTTATCCTCAAACCGCTCCTTAAATGGGCCGGTGGCAAACGCTGGCTTGTTCCTCATCTGCAGCCCATATGGGAAAGAAACAACAATCGCCGCCTGGTTGAACCCTTCTGCGGCGGGTTAGCTGTCACCTTGGGGTTAATGCCAGCCCAGGCCCTCCTCAACGACTTTAACCAGCACCTGGTCAACTTTTTCAACCAGGTTAAAAGCGGCCTTATTATTGATTTCCCCATGGAAAATGATAAAGAACTATATTATAGTTACCGCGATAAATTCAATGAACTGCTTAAGGAAGGAAAACAGCATTCAGCAGAGGCGGCAGGACTGTTCTACTATCTTAATCGCACGGGGTATAACGGACTTTGCCGCTTTAACCAGAAAGGGTTTTTTAATGTTCCCTTTGGCAGGTACAAAAAAATAACTTACAGGCGTGAATTTAGCCCCTATGCAGATCCATTCAGAAACTGGTGTTTCCAGTCACAGGATTTTGAAGAAATAAGGGTCGAGCAAGGTGATTTTATTTATGCCGATCCGCCTTACGATGTGGATTTCACCCAGTACTCCGAGAAAACTTTTCACTGGGAAGATCAGGAGCGGCTTGGCAGGTGGTTAGCCGGCCATAAAGGTCCCGTTGTTCTCTCAAACCAGGCAACTGAGCGCGTAGTAGAACTTTACAAAAATCTTAATTTCAAGCTGTACTACTTAAATGGCCCGCGCCGGATCAGCTGTACAGGCGAACGTACCCCCGCTAAAGAAATCCTTGCTGTAAAAGGAATTGATGAAAATTAGAGCCGCCATGGAGACGGTGTAACTGTCCCCCGTGGCTTCATTATCACTGTTCGCCAGGATTCTCTTTTATCCAATCTTCAATAAGCTGCACTACTTTCTCCCAGCCTGGTTCTCCGACAACCCAGTGGGCATGGTTTTCCAGTTCCCTGTATGTTGCTGTCGAGCTGAATTTTTTAGCCACGTTCCGTATGACTGAAACCGGTGTGATACGATCTTCCATACCGCCAATGATTAAAACCGGGCAGGTTACTTTTGTTTCATCAACAGCAGATGCTTTTTTCGAATCAAGAAACCAGTACCCGATCTCAAATAAAGCCCGGCCGGATTCATAGACAAACTTGTCATAGTATTTTTTCTGTTCACCGGGAGGCATTAAATTAAGCATAGAATATGACGCCTCATTGAATGTCTGGCGCATCGGTTTCTTCCAAAAACCCCATTTCATCTGCACACTTAAGAAGCTTTTAACTACAGATGGTCTTATTGCATTAATTCCGGCAGGTGATGCGGGGGTTAGCAAAACGAGCGCCCTGGCCAGGTTCCGACTGCCTAAAATCTGGGCCAGCAGCCCTCCCATGGAGTGGCCGATCAAAATTGGTTTCTGGTCGAGGGCTTTTATTTCTTCTTCCAGGTCTGCGGCATAATCAAGAAGGCTGGTTGTTCCAAGCCTGGGGTCAGGTTCTTCCTTCGGATCCATATAGTGATAGCGAAGCGTAGGAGTAAGGCAGCGATAGCCTTTGTCCTCAAAAAACCCTTTATAGTTTTCCCAGTACCAGGGTCCACCCCACATGCCGTGAATCATTAAGATAGTATCGCTCACAACAATACCTCCTTAAGATAGTTTGGAAACATAAGGAAAACTGCTTGATGCTATCAGTTTCGTGCTGTAATTATATTATCATAGATTTACTTTTAAGACAGGTGTTTATAATGCGCGAATTAAACA
>SKZS01000058.1 GCA_007127255.1 Syntrophomonadaceae bacterium
GAACCTGCTTGCCGAGAATTTTCGTCAGAGTGGCAGCTACCGGATCCATCATTAAATCAGGGCTGTGCTTCCCATCCGGACGCCCCAGGTGTGACGCCAGGGCCAACTTCGCACCGTGAGAAAGCAGCATTTCTATTGTAGGCAATGCAGATCTGATCCGACTGTCATCACGGACATTGCCCTCATCCAGGGGGACGTTAAAATCGACCCGCATTAATATTTTTTTACCACTTACGTCAACATCTTCAATACTCTTCTTTTCAATCAATGCAATCCACCACCCACTATATCAAGAATTTCGGCGCTTATATGAGGCAGGGATAGAAATTTCCTCCCTGTATTTAGCAACTGTCCGCCTGGATATATTTATATCCCGTTCTTTTAACAGTTCTGCCAGGCATTGATCGCTGAGTGGTTTTGTCCGATCCTCTGCCTTGATTAGTTCCTTAATGTAGGTTTTTATACTGTGTGACGAGTAATCTATCCCACCGACACCGGTCAGACCGCTCGAAAAGAAAAACTTGAGGGAGAACAAACCGCGCGGGGTTTGAATATACTTATTGGCGGTGGCCCTGCTAACAGTTGACTCGTGCACTCCTATATTCAGGGCAACATCCTTTAAAGTAAGCGGTTTGAGCTTTTTAATTCCTTCATCCAAAAATGCCCTTTGGATATCAATAATCTGCTGAGATACCCTGTGCAGGGTTAGACGCCTTTGTTCTATGCTGCGTATCAACCAGAATGCTTTTTCAATTTTATTTTTAACAAAAGCAGCGACCTGTTCATCATCCGAGCTGTTTTTTAGCATCTTCTGGTAAAATGGACTGATCATCAGATTAGGGATGCTGCTTTCATTACCCATTATTACATATTTATTATCAACCTTTTCAACAATCACGTCTGGAATTATATAGCGTGTTTCTTCACCTTCGCCGAAAACCGAGCCCGGTTTAGGGTTTAGAGTACGAATAAACTCAACAGCATCCTGCACTCTTTCTTCATTACAGTGAAGGCAGGAAGCTATATAACCATAGCGACCGTCAGCAGCAGCAGGAAGATAATGCTTGACAATCTCGATAGATAGGGGAGGTGGAGAGGTGAGCTTCTTTAACTGAAGCATCAGGCATTCCTGCAGATTTCGGCAGCCTATACCGGCCGGTTCAAGTTTTTGAACTATCCTAAGCCCCGCTTCAAGCTCTTTTCTACTTACACCGAGAGCTGAAGTCAGATCCTCCAACTCCCCCTGTAAATAACCATTTTGATCAAGGTTTCCAACCAGATAAGCAGCAATACTATACTGCCGCCTGGGTAGCGAAAGCATACGCAGTTGACCAAGCAGATCCTCGACCATGGTCCCTTCTATTCCCGCACAGTTTTCTATCGCAGACTGGTATTCTGATTTATCAGAAGGCTTGCCGGGCGCTGTTCTTGTGATATCAAGATCCATGTCGCGAAAATATTCTTCCCATGGAAACTCATCTTCAACAGATTTCTCTATATTTGTCTCCGCCAGCAATTCAGTTTCTTCATTTTGCTCTGCTTCCTTGGTTTCCATAACTTCGAGAGCCGGGTTATTAAGCAAAGCTTCCTGAATATGATCCTGCAGTTCAAGGGCGGAATACTGCAGCAGGGTTATGGCCAGCTTCAACTCCGGCGTCATGATTAGCTTCTGAGTCTGTTCCAATTTTAAGTTATAATCGAGTTTCACAGCATCCCCTCCCTTCTGAAGCAGCGCTCCGTTTTAAAAGAGGCTTTGTGCATATTTCGCTACTGTTCCTTCAATTCCTTCTATTTAATTGAACAGCTGGCATGATCTTTGCTTAAGAGTGTGCAGAATTAGTTTTGAAAACGATTTTTTCCAGCTGCTTAAAGCGGTGACTCATCCCCGACTTGCCTACCGGCGGTTCGATCATCTCACCCAGCTCTTTCAGGGAAGCTTCTGGAAAACTTTTTCTAAGATATGCTGCTTGCCGTAAAGCAGGGGTCAGGTTATCCAGACCGATCAAATTGTCAACCCTGGCAATGATCTCAAGCTGCTGCTGCGCAGAGGCTACTACTTTTTCAAGATTTGCCGTTTCAAAGTTAACAAGACGGTTTACCTGGTTACGCATACTTTTAACAACTCTCATGCTTTCCAGCTGCAGGAGAGTGCTCCCGGCACCTATTATTCGCAGGTAATCAGCCATAGCCTCTGCATTCTTAAAGTAGATATACACACTGCCATTCCTTTTCCTGATCAAAGGCTCCAGGTTATAGGACTGCAGCGTTTTTTGATAAACCTGGGCATCATCGTAATTGTTGCAGTTAAGTTCCAGGTGATAACCGGAACGCCGTGATATACTTATACTGCCTCCGGCCAAAAAAGCACCCCGCAAGAATGCTCTTCTGCAGCATGTTCTTCTCGGTACAGCCGTAAATAAGCGGGGCAGGGTAAGCTGCCGTCCCGCTTCTTTCAAGTCAAGATAGATCAACAAAGCATCTACCTGTTCATACCCGTAAACACGAACTATAAACTGGCTCTTATGAAACCGCTTTTCCTGCTGCTTGAGAATAACGGGTGAAGCGACCCCGGCCAGCCGAAGGAGGCTAAAAAGTCTGCGAGCCACAGCATAATCATCAACAGCAATGCTTAGGATACGGGTATTATGCCGGATAGTGTAATATCCGTTTCTGAGCATAAGAGCTTTCAGCTCCCAGGAGCTGCAGCAGGCCAGCGATTCTTCAGACCTGGCCAGTTCTTGTTTTACCTGCCTGGTCAAAGACAATTGCTTATCTCCTCCGGTCATTTTTTATAAATATCTCTATGTTCAACATACAGGTTATAGCGAGAACCCAGCGCCCTCCCGAGCTCATCTGCGATAACTACTGAACGATGCTTGCCTCCTGTACAGCCAACGGTTACCACCAGGCTGGTTTTACCTTCCTTCACATAAAAAGGTATGGAGAACTCCAGCAGGTCTTTGACCTTGGTAAAATAGCTGGCGGTCTCCCCCCAGCGCCAGAGATATTCTTTTACCTGGTCTTCTTCACCGGTTAAGGATTTTAAGTGATCGACATAATGGGGGTTAGGTAAGAATCGCACATCGAAAACCAGGTCGGCGTCAGGAGGCAGCCCGTATTTAAAACCAAATGAAACGATGCGGATCTGCATGTTCTTTTCTCGCTGTTCGGGCTCATATAGCTCTACGATCCTGGCTTTTAATTCCCAGGGTTTAAGCGCAGAAGTATCAATTTCCTGGCTGGCCTTGCCCCTGATCACGCTTAAAGCTTCCCGTTCTTTGTTAATCGCTTCCGGCAAACTCATATTCCCAAGAGGGTGACGGCGACGCGTTTCTTTAAAGCGCCTGATTAAAACCTGGTCATCAGCGGTCAGAAAAAGAATCTCGTAATCTGCTTTACGCTGATCCAATTCCTGCAAGGCTTCAAATAGATCTTCAAAAAATGCTGCTCCACGCATGTCACAAACCAGGGCCACTTTCTTGTTTTCAGATTGCAGAAACAGGTCTGCAAATTTAGGAATAAGGGTAGGCGGCATATTATCTACACAGTAATAGCCTAGATCTTCGAAGCAATTCAGAGCATGACTCTTACCCGCTCCGGACAACCCTGTAATTAAAACTACGCGAATGGCGCCTTCATCACCGCTCATCATATCATCCCCCCGTTTGACAGTTTTATTCCTGGTGAAAAGACATATCGAGGACATATTTTTCAATCACTTCTGCCACTCCATCTTCATTATTTGAAGCAGTAACCAGATCGGCAGCCTGCAGCACTGCCGGACGAGCGTTACTCACGGCTACTCCCAGACCGGCAAATTTAACCATGTCAAGATCATTATATCCGTCACCAAAAGCAATTACTTCTTCCTGCTTTATCCCTTCCTGTTCGGCAAACCAGCGCAAAGTCTGGCCTTTTGTCGCTTTTTGATCTGTAATTTCGAGAAAGTACGGTCGTGACTGGAGAATTGAAAGCCTTTCCCCAAAACCATCTTTTAACCCTGCTTCAATACCGTCAATATTTCCATCCCAGCATATTATACTAATTTTTGTAGGCTTTGCCCCGTTGCCAATTAAAAAAGAGCTCAACTTGCCAACCGGTTGCAATTCAACCCTGGTCAGGGCCTGGTAGTACTGGGAATATTGATTCTCTTCACTGATATAGAGGTTGTCATTTATAAAAACACTGACATGTGAGCCTTTGCGCTCGGCTTCTTCGGCAACGGCTACCGCCAATTCGTTATTAAGAGGCTGATGATAGAGAATTTGCCTGCTTTTCGCTTTTTTTATCAAAGCTCCATGATAATTTATCAGGGGGCAGTCGCCGTCGAGTTCAAGGTCGTCAAGATATGAAACACTGGTTTTAAACATTCTGCCCGTGGCAATAATAAAACGGACACCCTTATCTACAGCCTTACGGATAGCATCCTTATTCCTGGCAGATATTTTTGAGTTTTCATCGAGAAGTGTATCATCTAAGTCCGCAGCAATCAGGCGGAAACGCATCAGGCAGCACCTCGGTATCATAAGTTTCATACATATACTTACAGTATAGCATAAACATTAACGGCATTTTAGAAACAGCCGATATTCATTGCAGTACTTTTACCAGGCTTTTATTCTTCGCGAAGGTGGCGGTATATAGAAGCGGCCAGGGAGCGATTTATTGAGGGAACTTCTTCCAACTGATCAACTGAAGCCTTCATGATGTTCTCAACACTGCCAAAATGGTTAAGCAGTGCAGTGCGCCGCGCTGAACCAATACCCGGTATATCTTCCAGCATGGAGTGTATACTGCGGCGGATACGGCGCCTGCGGTGCCCGCTGATAGCAAAACGGTGAACTTCATCCCGAATACGCTGCAGCAATTGGAGTAGAGAATTGTTGGCTGCGAAACGAATTGGCTGCGAAACCTTCGTCATGAACAATTGATCGGGGTTTTTAGCCAGGGCAATCAGCGGAACTCCCTCCAGGGGAGTTCCATGCAGAGCTTCAACTGCTGTATTTAACTGGCCCCTGCCGCCGTCAATAAGAATCATGTCTGGCTTGCTCCATTTTTCACGGTAAGCTCTTCTTTCTAAAACTTCATATAGAGCAGCGTAATCATCACCGCGCGGTGCCTGCTTTATATTAAACATCCTGTAATCGTCCTTACAAGGCTCGCCTTGTTGAAATACTACCATGGCTCCAACCGTTTCACCGCCCCGCAGGTGGGAAATGTCATAGCCTTCTATCCTGCCCGGCGGCACTTCCAGACCCAGCAAACGCGCTAACTCTACCAGGGGTTCTTCAGTCTTCCGTCTACGCTGCTCTTCTTCTTCCTGCAGACGAAGGAGGCAGTTGCGCTTGGCCAAATCGATCATTTTTTTTAGGGAACCCCGCTTTGGAATACTTAGTTTGACTTTCCGGCCCGCTTTACCTTTTAACCACTGAAGAAGCAGATCCTTATCATCAGGCTGATCAGAAGACACAATCTCAACTGGGAGATCTTCCTCACGGCTGTAATAATTTTTAATGAATGAAGAAATCACTTCCTGGTTATCAACCCCTTCTGTTCCGCTGAGAGAAAAAAAATCCTGTCTTAACAATTTACCGCCCCTGACCTGAAATAGATGAACCGCAGCATAGCCTCCCTGTCTGGCCAGGGCCAAAAAATCACGATCGACATTATTCTCCAGCAAAAGCACCTTTTGCTGCTGACCGGCTACACGCTGCAACGACAAGAGACGATCCCGGATCACGGCTGCTGCTTCAAAACGCTGCTCAGCAGAGGCCTCCTCCATCTGTCGTTTCAATTTTTCTTCCAGTTCACTGTAACGCCCCTGTAAAAACAGGACCACCTGGTTGACAATTATCTCATAATCATCAGGTGAAACCGCTTCCCGACCGCGACAGGGAGCAAGGCAGCGTTTCATTTGTTGATTCAGACAGGGGCGATCCGAAGAAGGGCTGCCTGCAAGTGGCTGCCTGCAGCGGCGTAATGGAAATATTGAACTCAGCAGGCGCATAGTTTCCCGCACTGCCTTGACATCTGTGTAGGGGCCAAAGCGGCGTTCTTCTTTACCCGGCGCGGGACTGTAACGGCCGCGGTTGCTTCCCCTTTGGGAAAGACGCAGCAGCTCGAGGCGCGGGTATAAATCTGCCGTCAGAATCAGGTAGGGATAATCCTTGTCATCTTTAAGATTTACATTAAAACGGGGACGATATTCCTTAATCAGGTTACATTCCAAAATCAGGGCCTCAACTTCGCTATCAGTTACAACAAAATCCAAATCTGCCAGCCTGGCCTGAAGTGACTTAAGACGTGGTGAACCTTCCGTATTTTCTGAAAGATATGAACGCACCCGCCGGCGCAGTGACATTGCTTTCCCCACATATATGACCCGATCGCTCTCGTCCTTTAACAAATAAACACCCGGCTGGTCAGGCAAGCGTCTAACTTTTTCTTTCATCAGCTCAATCATCTTAAAACCTCACAAGTTGTACTCGCCCCTGTTTTTATGCTCCCCTGCATAGTGACGTTTGCGGTATTATCCACTTTATGTTTTTCCTTCACTTCTGACTGCCCGCTTTTGGTTACTGCGCAGGGGCAGTATTCCCGCCAACCACTGTCCGGTATATGATTCCGGGCAAAGAGCTATCTCTTCAGGAGTGCCTGCGGCAACTACTCTGCCTCCCCCGTCACCACCTTCGGGACCCAAATCGACCAGGTAGTCAGCCCGTTTAAGAACCTCCATGTTGTGTTCGATCACTACTACAGTATTGCCGCTATCAACCAGGCGTTCGAGAATGATCAGCAGTTTGCTGATGTCATCGAGGTGCAATCCTGTTGTCGGCTCATCAAGGATATAGAGGCTCCTACCGTTGCTCCGCCTTGACAGTTCGGTAGCCAGCTTAACCCTCTGCGCTTCACCCCCGGAAAGAGTTGTTGCAGGTTGGCCAAGTCGAATATAACCCAGTCCGACATCATAGAGCAGCTGCAGCTTGCGCTGTACCTTTGGAATGGCCGAAAAAAATTCCAGGGCTTCTTCAACGGTCATAGCCAGAACATCGGCAATATTGTTTTCTTTATAGCGAACTTCAAGGGTTTCACGGTTGTAACGTTTGCCGCGGCAAACTTCACAGGGCACATATACATCCGGAAGAAAGTGCATCTCAATTCTTAAGATGCCATCACCGCGACAGGCTTCACAACGACCGCCCTTTACATTAAAACTGAAACGCCCCGGACGATAACCACGTCGACGCGATTCGGCTGTTTTAGAAAAAATCTCCCGGATGCCATCAAAGATACCGGTATAAGTAGCCGGATTCGAGCGCGGCGTTCGCCCGATTGGCGATTGGTCAATAACAATCACTTTATCAAGATGTTCGACCCCTTCAAGACCGCTGTGATCACCTGCCTGCTCGCGCGAACGATGCAGTATGCGGGACAAGCTGCGAGCCATGATTTCATTAATCAGGGTGCTTTTCCCGGAACCCGAGACACCGGCCACACAGACAAAGAGACCAAGCGGTATCCCGACATCAATATTCTGCAGGTTATGCTCACGGGCACCTCGAATATAGAGCCACTTATCATTACAATCACGCCTCTTTTCCGGCACAGCAACTTCCCTTCTGCCGGCCAGGTAATCTCCGGTAATCGAATCTTTCGCTGCCATGATTTCATCCGCTGTCCCCTCGGCAACTATCCATCCTCCCCCGGCTCCGGCACCCGGACCGATATCAACAAGATGATCGGCACTACGGATCGTTTCTTCATCATGCTCGACCACGAGGACTGTATTGCCCAGATCCCGCAGAGCTTTCAGGGTGGTAATCAGGCGTGCATTATCCCGCTGATGCAAACCGATACTCGGCTCATCAAGAATATATATCACCCCGGTCAGGCCTGAACCAATCTGTGTGGCAAGCCTGATCCGCTGTGCTTCTCCTCCCGAAAGGGTAGCCGCCGCCCGATCAAGATTCAGATACTGAAGACCTACGTTGCGTAAAAACTGCAGCCTTTCTTCTATTTCTTTCAGGACCTGCCTGCCGATATGCTTTTCCCGTTCTGTAAGCTGCAGTTGGTTGATATATTCTGCTGATTTTTCTACTGTCAGCGCCGAAACTTCAGCAATATTATGACCACCAAGCAGCACAGCGAGACTGGCAGGCTTGAGACGGCTGCCTTTACAGGTCGGGCAGGGCCGAACCTGCATATACCGCTCCATATCAGCACGCATCTCATCTGAAGTAGTTGACGCATAACGCCTCTCCAAAAGTTTAAGCACTCCCGGGAAGACTTTACGGTAACTGCGAACGCGTTTGAACATATTTACATAGCGGAAATTAACTTTTCCGGGGGAACCGTGTAATATCTTTTGCTTAACCTCGGGTTTAAAATCACGGAACGGAACATCTAGATCCAGACCCCACTCTTTTGCTGCTGCTTCCAGGAACTGCTGGTAATAATTCTGTCCGGACCAGGGATGGATTGCCCCTTCACGGATAGATAACTCCGGGTAAGGGATAACCAGCTCTTCGGAAAATTCGGCCCTGGTCCCCAAACCGCTGCATTCAGGGCAGGCTCCGTACGGGCTGTTAAATGAAAAAATGCGCGGACTGATCTCTTCAAAACTGAAGCCGCATTCGGCACAGGCAAAATTTTCACTGAACAATTGTTCTGAGCCGTCTACTTCTTCAATTAAAACCAGCCCTTCACTTAGCTTCAATGCTGTTTCCAATGAATCTGCCAGGCGGGTCTGAACTCCTTCGCGGATGATCAGGCGGTCGACAACAACTTCAATATTGTGTTTCTTTTTCTTATCCAGGATGATCTCTTCCTCAAGATCACGCACCTCACCATCAACCCTGATTCGGACATACCCTTTGCGGCGCATATCTTCAAACAGCCGGGAATATTCGCCTTTTCGACTGCGGACCAGGGGCGCCAAAACCTGGATCCGGGTTTCATCAGGCAGAGATGCAATCTGGTCAACCATCTGCTGCACCGTCTGCTGACTTATTTCCTTTTTACAGGTCGGACAATGCGGATTGCCTATACGGGCAAAAAGCAGGCGGATATAGTCATAAATCTCGGTTACCGTTCCCACCGTGGAGCGCGGATTGCGGGATGCCGTTTTTTGATCTATTGAAATCGCAGGCGAAAGCCCTTCAATTTGATCGAGATCGGGTTTATCCATCTGCCCGAGAAACTGGCGGGCATAAGCCGAAAGCGATTCAACATAACGCCGCTGGCCTTCTGCATAGATCGTATCAAAAGCCAGGGAAGATTTGCCTGAACCGCTTAAACCGGTAAATACAATTAATTTATTGCGGGGCAGGGATAAGTTTATATTTTTTAAATTATGTTCTCTTGCTCCGCGGATGATAATTTCTCCTGCCGACAAGCTTTTCACTCCTCGTTTTTATTAAGATATCTAAACCATGGATGCTTAAATATTTACTGCTTCTCCAGTTCAAAAATCATATCGCGTAATTCGGCCGCTTTTTCAAATTCCAGGTTCCTGGAGGCTTCCTTCATTTCTTTGCCCAGTTTTTTAATCATCTTTTGACGCTTAGCTGCGTCCATCTTCTTAAGATCTTCCTCGATGTAGGGGCCTTCATCTTCTGCTACCATGGTAGCCCCGATTAAATCACGAATTGGCTTAACTATAGTAGCCGGTGTAATACCGTGTTCGTTATTATAGGCTATCTGTTTCTGCCGGCGACGCTCGGTTTCGTCTATGGCATTATGCATCGAAACGGTTACCTCATCTGCGTACATGATTACCCTGCCTTCAATGTTTCTGGCTGTCCGCCCGATGGTCTGAACCAGGGAGCGCTCGGAACGCAAAAAACCTTCTTTATCGGCATCCAGTATCGCGACCAGGGTTACTTCCGGCAGGTCAAGGCCCTCCCGCAGAAGGTTTATTCCAACCAGGACGTCAAACTCACCCAGGCGCAGTCCCCTGATAATGGTCATTCTTTCCAGGGCATCTATATCTGAATGCATGTAGCGTACTTTAAGCCCCATGTTTCGATAGTACTCTGTTAAATCTTCAGCCATTCTCTTGGTCATAGTTGTGACCAGAACTCTTTGCCCTTTTTCAGCCCTGACCTTGATCTCGCCGTAAAGGTCATCAACCTGGCCATCCGCTGACCTTACTTCCACCAGTGGATCTATTAAGCCGGTAGGACGGATGATCTGCTCTACAACGGCAGAACTGTGTTCCATTTCCCAGGGTCCCGGAGTAGCTGAAACCATTATGGCCTGGTTAACCAGCGATTCAAACTCTTCAAAGCGCAGCGGCCGGTTATCGAGAGCCGATGGCAGCCTGAATCCGTGTTCAACCAGTGTGGTTTTACGTGAAAAATCTCCTCGGTACATTCCGTTAATCTGGGGTATGGTAATATGCGACTCATCTATCACTACCAGCATATCATCTGGAAAATAATCCAGCAGTGTTGCCGGCCTGCTGCCGGCAGGGCGCCCGTCTAAATGGCGGGAATAGTTTTCAATGCCACTGCAAAAACCAATTTCCTGCATCATCTCAAGATCGAAATTAACACGCTGCTCAAGCCGCTGCGCTTCAAGCAGTTTGTCTTCTTTGCGAAAGTGGGCCAATTGTTCCTGCAGTTCGGCTTCAATATCAGCTACTGCCCGTTGAAGTTGGTCGGGTGCGGTTACGTAATGGGTAGCCGGGAATATTGCCACATGGGCACGATCCCCGATTACTTTTCCACTGATTAGATCAACCTCCCGCAGACGCTCGATCTCATCACCAAACAATTCCACTCGCAGGGCAGCCTCTGAAAAAGATGCCGGTATTATTTCTAATACATCACCCCTGACCCGAAATGTGCCCCGTTGAAAATCAATCTCGTTACGCTTGTAGTGAATATCGACAAGACGGCTGATAATTTCATCTCGGCCTATCCTGGCTCCCTGGCGTAAGGAGAGGACCTGCTCCATGTATTCTTTCGGAGAGCCAAGACCATAGATACAGGAAACAGAAGCAACTACGATAACATCTGACCGTTCTAAAACCGCACTCGTAGCCGAGTGCCTGAGTTTATCGATTTCATCGTTAATCGAAGAGTCTTTCTCAATATAGGTATCACTTCCAGGCAGGTATGCTTCCGGTTGATAGTAATCGTAGTAGCTGATAAAATATTCAACTGCATTGCCAGGAAACAACTCTTTAAATTCGCTACAAAGCTGTGCCGCGAGAATCTTATTAGGAGCCATTACCAGGGTCGGCCGCTGAACCTGCTCGATAACATTTGCGATAGTGTATGTTTTACCGGACCCTGTTACACCCAACAGGGTCTGGTAAGGGCAGCCCCGGCGCAGACCTTGCACCAGGGCTTCTATAGCTTCCGGTTGATCCCCGGAAGGCTGGAATTCTGCTCTAACTTTCAAGCCGCGATTATTAACCACGGCAACACCTCCGCTTAACCACTAACTCGTAAACACTATTAATTATAACACAATTAGGAGATAAGTCCCGCCTCAAAAATAATCATAAGCAAACCGATAAAAACAAATAAAGCTGCAGAGCCAATTCTAATATAAAGAGGATTAAACCTGGTAATAAAGCGGCTGCCCACATAAACGGCCAGGAGTTGATTAACTAACATGGCTAACATTGCTCCGGCAAAAACTACCAGGGGATAACCAAAACTGGCAGCTATAAACATTGCCGCCAGCTGAGTTTTATCTCCCAGTTCTGCTAATAGAATTACGCCAAGGGTTTGAAAATACCCTGTTTTACCTGTGTTTTCTATAGTATCTTCTTTACCGAAAATAAATGTGTACACACCAATAGTGATAAAGAATAGTCCTGAACCAACTGCTACAAGAGAATGAGGAATTGTTTCCGCTATTAAGCTGCCAACACCAACTGCCAATCCAAGGACCACAGCCATAGCGGTCATTGCCCCTGCAAGAACCTGCAAGGGAGGATAGCGGCAGGCCATGGCAAGACAGACCAATTGAGACTTGTCACCGAATTCAGCAACAAGAACTGTAAGAAAGGCGGCCGTTGCCGCTGCTATCAATTGTAACACCACGCTTTTTTTATATAGCTTTTTTGCTGTTTAGCAGGCCAGATATTTTTTCTTTCAGCCATCTAAAGCGCCCCAGTGGATCCGGCTTTTGAACCTCCATATATACTGAAGAATCCGGAGCAGGAACAGGAATTAACCCAAGGGTGGCGCTGCGATGAAGTATAGAAACAGGAGAGTATGATTCCAGCCCGGCCCGGGGAGAATTTTTATTCTCTTCCCTGGATGCAGTGCTTTTTTTAAAAATTAAGGAAAAAGGTTCCCCATCTCGAACCCCTTCAACCAGGACCATGAAATAGCTATCTTCAATTTTTTCAATCAAATCATTATTAGTATCTACTTCTTCTCCGTTAATCTTAAGGATTAAATCATCATCAAGCAATCCAGCTTGCCAGGCCGGCGAATCGGGCAGAACCATCATTATGGTCACACCCTTTGCAGGCATTTGAAACCGTGAAGGACGTGAATCTTCCTGCTTCTTACCGTAAATAATCAGCAGTTCATGTCCGAGGGGAGCAAACAACAGCCCGGGTATAACCAGCCAGGATAAAAATTCCGAACCTACAGCGATAATAAGGAGAACTACACTGTAAAGTGCCAGCCCCCTGGCTGAAAACACAGTTCGTTCACGGGGAGTTGATGATACGGCAATGTCTGCATAACCCAGACCCGCTGCTACCGGTATAACCGCGTACTGAAGGGCCTGTCCCTCACCAGGCTGCAGGTTTGTTTCGAGTATAGGCCACCATTCAGGCATGCTCACCCCGGCAATATCAGTTTGAGCTACGACTGTAACCAGAAGCGCTACCAGCGGTAGAGGCCAGAATCTCTGCAGCGCAAAGGCACCGACGACATCTCCATCCTCATTTTTTAAGTATATCGGACTGTTACCCCAGTGCCCACCGAAATAAATCAGCAGGGCTTCAGCCAGGTGAAGCAGCCCGATCAATACCAGCAGGGCCGGAATATGAATCATTAGCAGCGATTCCATAACAACATTTTGTTCCAGGTAAGGGAATAGAGGCACAAGGACGTGTCGACCCAATAAGACCATTACTGCTACAATCCCGCCTGCATAAGAAAAGCATAGATAGCGGGGATTGATCATCAATAAAAGCAGGGCAACCGGCCAGATAAAATAAAGACCGATTTGTTCCAGGGATAAGCCCATAATAATTAATATCGTACTGGCAGCAAAACCGCCCAGGATACCCAGGGCCGTTGACAGCAGCATTTGCCGGCCAACATTATTAATAGGACGGCCAAATAGCTTTTCTTCCGTAGCAACCAGGCGCCTGTACTGGGTATAAACCAAAAAAAGAACAATCCAGAAAATAGGCATAAAGAAAGCCACTACAAATGTTGTCATAAATATTTGA
>SKZS01000166.1 GCA_007127255.1 Syntrophomonadaceae bacterium
CCTCGCCTGGTTTCAAGAACAATGGCAGTTGTCATAACCCTGGTTTGTCCGGCAATATTACCGCCAACGATCATCACCGCTCCAACCTCAGCTATAATCCGTCCAAAGCCGGTTATGATAGCGCCAAGGATTGCTATACGCGATTCTTTAATCACTGTCCAGGTAATCAGGCTGGCTCCGGCACCAAGTGAACGGGCTGTTTCAACGACCTCCTT
Organism: Syntrophomonadaceae bacterium; assembly: GCA_007127255.1. Lineage (GTDB taxonomy): Bacteria > Bacillota > Dethiobacteria > DTU022 > DTU022 > T3SED10-7. The sequence continues at coordinate 216 of SKZS01000166.1, forward strand.
GCCCCGGGAGCGAACTCCGACCATGGTCAAACCGGCGATAATCGGAGTGGCCAGGGTAACCTGGGCTATAATCATGGCCGTGGGTGTGTAGATCAAACCCAATATCCCGAAAGGGCCCATTCTGGATAGCAGCAAATATATTAGAAGCCCTGCTACTACCGGCGGGGTGCCCATCAGGGTAAAAATTAATTTGCTGGCCAGGCGGGTATTTTTTTCTGATTTTGAGCCCAGCAGGGCACCCAGCGGCACCCCGAGCAGGGTGCCGATAATAATTGACAAACCGGATATGCGCAGCGACAGAAAGACAATATGCAGCAGATCTTTATCCAGGGAGATAATAAGCCGAAATGCTTCCAGTACTCCTTCAACAAGTTGAGACAAATAAAAACCTCCGCTTATGCCTTTTTTTTCAGTCTATATTAATATCGATAAAAAATAGCTTTGTTCCGTTAATTTTATAAGCTTCAATTAATTCCCGCCCGGTGTCCGATATTAAAAAGTTTATGTATTCCATGGCATAATTATATTTAACATGAGGATGTATTGACGGATTAACAGCCATGATGCCGTAATAATTATAAAGAGCAGGGTCTCCTTCGTATAAAACTTTAAGCTCAAGGTTTGTTTTGGTTGCTTCATAAGTGCCCCTGTCGGTCAGGGTGTAACCCAGTACTTCATTTGTAAAACGCAGAGTATCGCCCATGCCCTGCCCGATCGAATAATACCAGTCCCGGCCTTTAGTTTCAATTTCTGCTTCAGTCCAAAGACTCTTTTCCATTCTGTGAGTGCCGGAGTCGTCTCCGCGGGACACAAACTTGCTGCCCGAACCGGCAATCATCGTGTAAGCTCCTGTTATCGAATTGGCGGCGCGGATACCGGCCGGGTCATACGCCGGTCCGACAATAATAAAATCGTTGTACATTAAGTCGTAACGATCGGTAAAATAGCCTTCTTCTACCAGTTCAAGTTCAGCCTTACGGTCATGAACCAGCAGCACATCAGCATCACCCCGCCGTCCTGATTCCAGCGCCGCCCCGGTTCCCAGAGAAATAACCCGGACTGCAATTCCTGTTTCTTCGGTGAATACCGGGTTTATAAAGTCAAGCAGCCCCGAATCATAGGTGCTGGTAGTTGTAGCCAGGTGAATATATTTCTCCTGACCAGGTTGAGCTTGCCCGGAGCCTTCATCTATACTGCTGCACCCGGTCGGCATTACGAGCATTAATGCTGTAAATAGAAATGAAAAAATTTTAACCTGGCATTTGCTATTTCTGCTTTTCATCTTATATGTCACCATTCAGTAAATGTAATCGCAATAATAAAAAATCGCAATTTCCCCATTGGAAAATGCGATAATCTCTATCACTTATCGAGCCTTCTTTCCGCAATGGGAGGCGCAGCCGTTTCCAGCCGGACCCTATCGTCCATTTCTCATAGTGATAGCTAAATCACCTTAGATGAAAATGGATCGAAGGAAATATATATTCAATTGTGTTTCCATGTGCATTTTATAACATGCTGTTTTCCCTGTCAAGAAAAAAATGATCTGATGTGTTTAGCCTGGCAGGTATAATAATTATCGATATGGTTTAATATCATAAACTGCAGTATACTGAATAAGGGGGTGTTTGAATGGGCAACCGAGATCGAGTTCCCGAAGTGTTTAAAGCTCTGGAACCTCATATTTCAAAAATCCTTAATGACGAGGAACTCTCAGTCATGCCGGTCAATATTCTCTGTCGGACCCTTACTCCTGAAGAAGCTCTCGGTAACCCGGCAAGGGATGATTTTCCCCTGCAGAAAGGCAAAGAGAAGTTGATGCAGGCGGAAATTGGCAGTAAAAAGGGCCAGGCTTTTACTGACCGCCCGGGTAATTTCGATGCTACACTGGAAGAGATACTTAAGCTTACCCCGGACAATAATTTCAACCGGGCGGCAATCATCGCCGCTTTAAATGCTGTGCTGCGCGGCGGCAATATAGTTGAAAGGACAATTCACTGTAAAGATGATGGTCCCGGGTTATGCAGCAGTGAACTTGTAGAAGAAATAAGTAGCAGCTACGGCAAACCTAAAATTACCATGGTCGGTTTACAACCTGCCATGGCGGAAGCGCTTTCTGCTAATTTCACATTGCGGATAGTAGATCTGGATCAGCAAAACAACGGCAAAAGGTTTAACGATACCGTAGTAGAAACAGGAGCATACCAGGTTAGTGAACTGGAAGAGTGGTCTGATTTGTTTCTGGTTACCGGCAGCACTATTGTAAACGGGACAATCGATCAGTTCCTCCACCTGGAGACACCGGTTATATTTTTCGGAACTACTATAGCAGGTCCCGCTAAATTGCTCGGTTTAAAGCACTTCTGCCCCAGGGGCACCTGAATGACAGGAACACGCTGAAGGTAAAATAAAGTTGATGAGAAAATTCGAATAGGCGCTTGTAGAACTGCAGGTATTCCGGGCATTATGACTTCGCTTCTTTCGAGTACTTTTTAATTATGATGCAACGAAGCGTTTTGGAGTACTTTTTTTCTGATGCAATTCGCTTAATTGACAAAGGCAGGTGTGCATGTTAAAATCTGCAATAGATTTAATACCGCACGAAGATGGTCCAAATGCCCCGCTTAGCTTGGGCTACCTGATTCGGCGAGTCCTTACGGGGGGTTTGTTTATGTACGCAATCATTGAGACAGGCGGAAAGCAGTACCGTGCAGAAAAAGGGAAGACAATCCGCGTGGAAAAGCTTTCTGCAGAAAAAGGCGACAAGGTTAAGTTTGATCGGGTTTTAATGTTAAACAATGGCAAAGAAACGCAGGTAGGCAAGCCATACCTCGATAACTGCAAAGTTGAAGGTAAAGTTGTCGGCCTGGGGCGAAGCAAAAAAATTACTGTATTTAAGTTTAAGAGGAAGAAAAATTACCGCCGTAAACAGGGCCACAGGCAGCCGTATACGGATGTTTTAATTGATAAGGTCAGTGGTTAATTTTTTTACCGCTTGAAAAATATTTATTATATCGCAAACAGAAATGAAAGAGAGGTGTCATAAATGGCTCATAAAAAAGGTGTAGGCAGTTCCCGTAACGGTAGAGATAGTAATGCTAAACGACTTGGTGTTAAGCGTTACGGAGGGCAGCTGGTCAAAGCAGGCAGCATTATTATTCGGCAAAGGGGAACCCGCTTTCATCCGGGAATAAATGTTGGTAAAGGCAGCGATGATACCTTATTTGCCAAAGCTGACGGACGGGTTGTTTTTGAACATAACAGCCGTGCCAAAAAGCAGGTTAGTGTTTATCCGGAAGAAGCAGCAGTAAATTAGTCTTTATCAGGCCCGGGGCAATTGACCCGGGCTTTTGTTTATATTCTCTTTTAATCAGGATATTGCTGCAGGTGATCGTGGACTAATGTTCGTAGATGAATTAGAGCTTTTGGCACGCGGAGGCCGTGGAGGCAACGGTGTTGTTTCGTTCCGTCGGGAAA
>SKZS01000111.1 GCA_007127255.1 Syntrophomonadaceae bacterium
AACATTGATGATCAATTAATCCGCGAAACCGAAGCAGTGTACAAGGCGGAATCGAGATCAAAATCTATTGAACAGGCCTTGCGGGATGCTTTGCAAATGAAAAAAGAGGAGCAGCTAAAATCATTAGTCGGTAAAGTTGAGTTTGATGATGAAGCAATAAGTAAGTTAAGGGACAGTAATCGATGAAAAAAATACTTATTGATACTTCTGCCTGGATAGAATATTTTAAAGGCAGTAAGGAAGTTGCAGAAATAGTGCATGATAAAAATCTTTACCTGGCCTGCATTGTGGGGCCAATTATTACAGAGCTGATTCAAGGCTTAAAAACAGAAAACGAAAAGGATGTTCTAGCCTCGGCGCTGGAAAGTATTCCTCGGCTTTCAATTAATGATCAGGACTGGGTTGATGCCGGAAAAACAGGAGCTGTTCTGCGTAAAAAGGGAATTACCGTACCACTGGTTGATCTTATCATCTACACTTTAGCCTCCAATAATAACTCTTCCATCTATACTGCCGATAAACACTTCCAAATGATAAAAGATACAACTGGTGAAAACATCAATGTTATTTACCTGTAAGCATTTACTACGGAATCAGCCTATTATTCTTCCCTTTAAATTCGTTATAAAGTGGAACATCAGGGATTGATTGGAAGTCCTGATCCAGGGTATAAACCGTTGCCCCGTTATTTATCGCAATAGCGGCGATTAAACAATCAGTAATCGCTATAGTTATACCTTTTTTCTTCATTTTAAAAGACAGCTTCCCGGCCAGCTGCCAGTCGGCAAATTCGGCATTAATGAATGGAACTCCATCTATGGTGTCGCTTAAAGACTGGTAATCATTTTCTGTTTTAGCTCCCTGCAGTAATTCTGAAACAACAGGTCCGACCATATATATATTTCCGGCCAACAACCCTTCATCAAGCCCTGGTGCTATTTCATGGTTGTTTTTTAAGTATTCGATCCAGATCGACGTGTCAACTATAACTTTCATTTTCTTTTAACTCTGCTTTCCTGAGACTTTTTACTGCATCTTCGTCTATGGCAATCTTGCCCTTTAGCTCCATAAAAGCCTTTAATTTTTTTTGTCGCACTGCTTCCTCAAGCGCTTTTTCTACAGCTTTAGAGCGGTTTCCGCTGCCGTAAAGCGCCTCAACTTCCCGCACCAGCTGTTCGGAAAGGTTTAAAGTGGTCCGCATATACATCATTCCTTTCATAATCAATATACATCAAAATCTTATGAAATTCAAGTCGCAGCATCTTAATATAGAAATAATGGCAGGGTACATTGACTGTATTTATTGAACTATAAGTTCACTTATGTTAAAAAGGACATCAATAATCATTATTAGAAACTGCCGGGTTGCTGTTTGGCAGGGAGGTTATTTTAGTTATGCTTAAAAGGATTATTTTGCTCGTATCATTTTTCATTATCGCAGCTGTTTTGCTCCTGCCGGGTTGTACTGCCGAATACGAAGTTAATCTTACGATAGATTCAGGTGAAGGAGGCACAGTATTAGGAGAGGGCCTTTACCAGGAAGGTGAAGAGGTAACTGTTCGAGCGGAAGCAGATGAGGGTTACAGCTTCGAGGCCTGGCAGAGAAACGGAGAAGTAATTGGCACGGAGCCAACCCTTACTTTAAATATTGAAGAAGATACAGAGCTCACAGCCCACTTTATAGGTAACAAAGAAGCGCTAAATGATTATATCGAAACAGCATATGAAGCTCTAAATAAGGGAAACTGGGCTAAAGCGGGTGAATACCTGGAAAAGGCCAGAAAAATCCCGGGTGCGGAGGACACCCCCATATTTGCTGCAATTGAAGATAAAGAGAAATCGGTTCCTTCAAATGTCATAGATATTTTGAAAAACGAAAGAATAATTACTGTAGAGCAAATAAAAGCAGGAATAGAAGAACTTGAAAGCCTGCGCCCATTAGAACCAGCCCAAGATGTTTTGGAAAAAGATCAGGAGGCCCTCCATGAATGGTTGGAAATCCTGGTCAAATGGCGCAATAAGCTGTATCACCTTCCTGATTCATATACACAAGAACATGGAGGAATAGATGAAGCGATATTTGAAAGAGCCGCTCCCAAAGCAATCGAACTGGAGTTGGGCAAATACCTTGCAGATCCTTCCGGGAGAGGTTTTTTTGATTTCAAACTGGGAGAAATTGAATTCTTACAGGCCGTTGCTCACGGGGCTTTGGGTCTGGATGAAGGCACTACATTCATAATGAGCGATAAACCGGAACTGCTTGACGCCGCAGTCGAGCAGGATAGAATTGTCCTGACTTTTGAACTAAGGGAAGAGATGGTTCTCGGCAAGGGTCGTGTGACAGCAAACCCCGGCAGGTACCAGGTTATAATTGATCTTTACCGGGAAGAAGACGAAACCTTTAGATTGGGACTTTCAACCTGGGTACCGGAAGTAGAAAAGCTGGATTAATGAACAAAAGACACCTTTAACAATTAGCTAATATGTTTGCGGCTTGTTTTAAGGGCCACTCATAACCTTTTTATCAGAATAGAAAAGTCTTTAATTGAGATCCAGGTAAAGCCTGACAATATTTCTTACTCGATCCCGGATTTCTTCCTTTTTAATAGAGCCGCACTTTTCTGCCAGGCGATCTTTTGCCAGGGCTCTAATCTGGTGAGCCATCACTATTGAGCGTTCCTCAAGTCTGGAATCTTCGGGTTGAAGGAGAGTTTCTACCGGATACACTTTTCTTTCAGGCTTCAAAGATGTTAAACAAACTACAGTTACAATGGGCAGAGCCTGGTTTACTGCTTCTTCTGAAATCACTAAAACCGGCCTTTTGCCGGCTTGCTCTGATCCCCTGGTGGGATTTAGATCCGCCCAAAAAATATTCCACTGGTAGCTCATTATTTCTTTTTCTCCCGGGTGGTTTCATAATCAACATAAGAAAAGTCTGCCATGGTTGCTTCTAAATCATCAACAAAATCAGGACTTTCAGCTGCTTCTTTCATCTGCCTGTAAAGATATTCTTTATCAATTTGAACCACATAAGATTCAATGGCCTCTTTTACGGCAGAATTAACTGAAGGCACATAGCCTTTTTGAGCATATTTTTTCAGCCTGCCCAATAGCTCAGGTGGAAGTGAAAAAGTAAAGTTCTTTGTTTTTCTAGCCATTTTAAACAACCCCGAAATTATTGTTGTCAGTATTGTAACATATGCAATATAAATAAACAATATTAATATACAATAAGAAAACCGGTTATGTCTGTATAACTGGCAATCAAGCCGAAACAGGGTAGCAAGGGGAAAGGGTGAAAATGTAACTGCCTGTACAAAAATAAGCGAAAATGACATAATCAGAGAGTCAGAATACTGAATATCAGAGGTAATGATATGATGAGTAAAGCTCAATTAGACGAACGCGTTCAAATTACCATACCAAAGGCAATAAGAGATAGAGTTAATTTAAAAGCTAATGAAGCAGTAAATATTGTTATTAACGATTACGGTCAGATTGTCATTTCAAAAAGGGACATACTTGATGAACTTAACGATTTAAGTGAAATGGATTTAGTCAAAGAAGGCTATAATTTTACCTGTCCGCAATGCGGGCTGTTTTATTGACCTGTGTTATGATCCCGGGTATCATTAAAACATTATGAACTGGAGGTTTTGGAATGGAATTTGATTTTAAAAAGGCTG
>SKZS01000119.1 GCA_007127255.1 Syntrophomonadaceae bacterium
AGTTTGACACAATCAGAAGGTGTCCCGTTAACAGACCAGCCTTTCATTGCAGGTTTTTGCAAAAATAATACCTCGGCCACACGCAGCGGTTTGTGCATAGTTATAGCGTGTCCGATTGCACTACGTTCACGCTCGGGTGCAATAACAGTTAGTTTATAGTTCTCATTGCTTTCTGATAAAGCCTGACCCATCCTTTGTATGCCTTCGGCATGGATACCGTCATCGTTAGTCAGCAATATGTGTGTCTTTTTCATGCTTATCCACTAGTCCTTTCCAGCGTTTACAAGCCTATCGGCACAACGTGACGATTCAGCCCTGATTTTTTCTTCATCTAAAGTTTTTAAAATACCGTCCTCAAGAAGCAGTCTGCCATCTACCATTACCAGGCTAACATCCGCTGCCGCAGAAGCGTAAACGATGTGCGCCATGGGATCATGCAGCGGGGTCAGGTTAAGCCTGTCCGTACGCAAACCAATTAAGTCAGCCTTAAAACCGGGTTTTAAGGTGCCTGTCTTTTCAAGGCCCAAAATTTCGGCGCCCATGACAGTGGCCATTTGTAAAACAGTTTTAGCATTAATTGAAGTAGGATCCATGGTAACACCTTTACTAACCAGGGCCGCCAGGCGCATCTCTTCAATCATATCCAGGTTGTTGTTGCTGGCAGCGCCGTCTGTTCCGAGTCCAACATTTACACCGGATTCGAGCAAGCGTTTAATTGGAGCTATACCGCTGCCCAGCTTAAGATTACTGCCCGGATTGTGCGAAACTCCCACCTTTTTTTCTGCCAGGATATCAATATCTCTATCACTTAAATGCACACAGTGAGCAGCTATTACTTTGAAATCAAAAAAACCGATTTCAGATAGCATCGCAGTCGAAGAACAACCCTGCTCGGCCAGGCAGGTCTCTACCTCATCTTTTGTTTCAGCAAGGTGAACTTGAATCGGCAGGCCTGTTTCAGCAGCAAGCTCGACAACCCGCTCTAAGAAACCGCTGGCCCCGGCGTAGGCGGAATGTGGGCCTATAATTACATTAATTCTTCCATTTTCAGCTCCATGCCAGTCACTGATCAGGGCTTTAGAATCTCTAAAACCCTGTTCAAGGTCGAAACCCAGCCCAATCATTCCTCTTGATAGCACTGCCCTGATTCCACTCATAGCGGCTGCTTCAGCAACCCGATCCATGTAATAGTACATATCAGTAAATGTAGTCGTGCCGCCCCTGATCATTTCGGCGATGCTAAGCATAGCTCCCCAGTAAACATCATCGCTTTCCAGCAGAGCTTCTATCGGCCATATTTTGCTTTCCAGCCATTTTTTTAAGGGCAGGTCATCGGCATAACTGCGTAATAATGACATGGCTGCATGTCCGTGCGTATTGATCAACCCGGGCATGATTATTAAATTTTTTCCATCGATAACCTGATCATAATTATTATTGTCAGTCTCGACTGGTTTCTTAGATATTTTTTCTATCATATTTTCATTGATCAGAATATCCCCCTTAATATAATCAGGTTGTTCATAATCAAGGGGAATGATCAAGGAATTCTTTATTAATGTTTTGCTCAATATTTCTGTCTCCTATCTATCAGAAAGCTTTACATAAGCTTCTTTAACCTGTCCCGATCCGGTTTGCAAACAACACCTTTCTCCGTAATAATTGCGGTAATAAGGTGTGCGGGGGTAATATCAAAAGCGGGATTAAACGCGACAACTTCATCCGGTGACGTTGCGTACTTGTCTATATGGGTCACCTCGCTGCTGCAGCGCTCCTCTATAACAATGTCTTCACCCGATTCAACCGACATATCGATAGTTGAAAGTGGAGCAGCGACATATAATGGTATGTTGTGGTAGTCTGCTAAAACTGCAAGTGAATAAGTCCCAATCTTGTTTGCCGTATCACCGTTAGCGGCAATACGATCGGCTCCGACTATTATTAAATCAACTTTACCTTTAGCCATCAGGTGTCCTGCTGTGCTATCGGTGATCAGGGTAACGGAGATATCTTCTTGAATCAATTCAAAAGCCGTAATCCTCGCTCCCTGCAAAAGGGGCCTGGTTTCGTCTACAAACACATGAACATCTTTGCCCTGCTCCACTGCAGCGCGAATCACCCCCAGGGCTGTTCCGTAGCCTCCGGTGGCCAGCGCTCCCGCATTGCAGTGGGTTAATACAGATGCCTTTTGCGGCACCATTTCAGCGCCGTTAAATCCAATCATGCGGTTATTTTTGATATCTTCATCATGAATTTGTTTTGCTTCCTCTAATAAGTTATCAAATATCGCCTGCGGAGGAGATTCTCTATGCTTAAGAAGCACTTCTTTCATTCTCTCTACAGCCCAGAACAGGTTAACAGCAGTCGGCCGGGCCTTGACCAATTTTGAAGCGGCTTCATCAAGGGCCGATAATAATATCTCCCTGTCATCGCATTTCTCAAGAACTTCCCCGGCGGCGATAACCATGCCATAAGCGGCAGTAATTCCAATTGCCGGAGCGCCGCGCACAGACATCTCCTTGATTGAATCTATCACCTGGTCACAGTTTTCACAGCTGCGGTACTCAACTTTTAAAGGCAGAAAACGTTGATCAAGCAGATGTAAACGATTGTCCTGCCAGTACATAGTAGGCAGCTTGTTTTTTCTGTTCATAGATAGTCAGCTCTCCTCGGACCAGTATTTTCCGGCTTCTTTGCAGCCGCATGAATATCCATGTTCGATATTCTCAACAGAGGCGGCAAGCAGCTTTTCAAGTTGAGGCTTGACTCTTTCCATTTCTTCAAGAACTTCTTCATGCGTCAAAGGGCTTGAAGAAATACCCGCGGCATAATTGGTCGGCAAGGCTATAACTGCATAGCAGAGACCTGCTTCACGGGCCAAAACAACTTCAGGGACATTGGTCATACCTACCAGGTCACCGCCCCACTGCCCTATCATTCTGATCTCTGAGGGAGTTTCAAAGCGCGGGCCCTCAGTACAAACGTAACAACCCCCGTCCCCCAGGTCAAGATCCAGGGCCATGCCGGCATTCAATATCGTCCTTCTTACTTCCCTGCAATAAGGTTCTGAAAGATCTACGTGAACAACCGGATTTCCTGCTCCTTCATAAAATGTCAGCGGCCTTTGTTTTGTAAAATCTATAAACTGATCAATAACCACCATGCTCCCCGGGGGCATATTCTGACGAAGAGTGCCCACAGCGGCAGTGGCAATTATAGCATTTACCTCCAAATATTTGAGGGCTGCAATGTTAGCTTTATAATTGACCATATGCGGCGGCACTGAATGTTTACCTCCATGACGGGCTAAAAAGAAGACTTTGCGGCCTTTATATGTTCCCGCCCTCATAATCACGGCGCCATACCTGGTATCAACGGTTATTTCTTCTTGATCTTTTATAAGAGATTGATTGTACACTCCTGTTCCACCGATAACAGCAACCCTGATTTCCGACACAATCGCCACTCCTTTTGGCAAAAAACCACTTTACAGACTGCTCTTTTTATTATAATCTTTTTCTTGGGTTAAATGCAAAATTCCTGCCGTAATCATGTTGACGCCTATTATAAAATGAGCTATACTATAAATTGCTTTAAAAGTAGACTTTATCGGCCGACGTAGCTCAATGGTAGAGCAGCTGATTTGTAATCAGCAGGTTGGGGGTTCAAGTCCTCTCGTCGGCTCCATAAAGTGTTGTGGAGAGGTACCCAAGTTGGCCAAAGGGGGCAGACTGTAAATCTGCTGGCAGCGCCTTCACTGGTTCGAATCCAGTCCTCTCCACCAAAATATGGGCCATTAGCTCAGCTGGCAGAGCACCTGACTTTTAATCAGGGTGTCCCAGGTTCGAATCCTGGATGGCTCACCACCTCAAAAACACAGTGAGGACAGGGTTTTTAAGGCTCCTGTCCTCACTTTTTTTGGCGAACATAGATACTCTTTATAGCTTATGCATACTAGCACTACAGCGAAAGATTACTAAGTTCGCGGCGCCATGGGGACGGTTCGAGCGTCCCGGAGCACAGCGAAGGCCGAAGGGAAGACGATGGAACCGTCCCTACTGCTTCTCCCTCCTTCCTGGCAGCTAAGCTGCATACACTCGGGTTAAACCGGAGTGATTCGTGGTGTTCTAGATTGTCCTGCGCAGTTCTTTGTGGTAATGCTCATCTCTTTTAGCTTTGCCCCATTCTATGATAAAATATACTTAGAAGAACCTTTTGGGCTTAATTTAAAGTGAGGTGTTTTAAAATGAAATTGTTAGTCTGCGTTGACGGGTCCACACACAGCCAGCATGCTATAGAAAAAGCAGCATTAATTGCCGAAGGCTTAAATTTTGATGAAATATCCGTCATTCATGTTTATGACGGCAGGCAGGATGTGCCTTCTTTTACAATAGGCAGTGATGGTTATGTCCCGGATGAACAAATTGAACGTTTTATTAAGCTGCAGCAAGAAAATGAGCAGGAAAGAAAAATAATTGTAAATGATGCATTAAAAGTTTTTGAAGAAAAGGGCTTAAAGGCTCAGTCCATTTTAGCTGAAGGACATCCAGCCAATACAATAGTCAAAGTAGCAAAAGAAGAAAAGTATGACATGATTGTTATGGGGAGCCGGGGTTTGGGCGGTTTAAAAAAATTATTCCTCGGCAGTGTAAGTAATGCCGTAGCCCAGGAAGCAAAGGATTGCACTGTTATAATTGTAAAGTAGGGCGTTATCAGCCTTCAAACTCCAGCAGATGATCTCCTTATAGGTCACAATAGTTGCTTTATTTTTTCTGGTTTATAAGCCTGCCTGATGTATTGAGAATGTCGAGCTTGAAAATCACATTGCAAAACGATCAATATCAACCCACGTGCGTTTATTTGCTCAAGTAGCCCGCACTTTAAATTGTTGCCAGGGGGATATAGAAATTATATGTTTTCAAAAATATTGATAAAAGACGCTGTAATTATCACCATGAATGATAGTAATGAAGTTTACGATTCCGGAGATATTTTAATCGAAAACGATACAATTAAATCGGTCGGCCAGGCAATCGAGGAAGAGGTAAATGATGCAAAGATCATATCGGGTAAAGGGAAAGTGGTTATTCCCGGTTTGATCAATGTTCACAATCATGCAGCGATGAGTTTGTTCCGTAGTTATGCCGATGATTATCCTCTTATGGTCTGGCTGGAGCAGAAAATATTTCCGGCCGAGGCCAACCTGACCCCTGAAGATGTGTTCTGGGGCGCTTCACTGGCCCTGTTGGAAATGATCCGCGGTGGAACTACCACCTATGTCGATATGTATTTTTTTATGAATCAGACAGCACAGGCCTGCTATGAAAGCGGTATGAGAGCAGTACTTTCCCAGGTTTTTATAGGCGATAATGCAGTTGAGGGCTTTAACAGTCTAAACGATGCAAAAGACTTTGCCGAGAGTTGGCAAAACTCGGGAAACGGCAGGATATCAACTATCCTTGGTCCTCACGCTCCGTATACCTGTTCGCCTGATTTTTTGAAGAAAGTTTTAAGCAAAACGGAACAATCCAATACACCAATTCATATCCATCTTTCCGAATCAAGGCATGAAGTTCAGCAGTCCCTGGAGCTGCACAAAAAAACCCCCGTTGCTTTAATGCAGGAGATTGGGCTGTTCACACGTGACGTGCTGGCGGCACATTGCGTTCATGTTACCGATGAAGATATTGATATCCTGGTAGATAACCAGGTGGGCATAGCCCATAACCCCGGAAGCAACCTTAAGCTTGGCAGTGGAATTGCACCACTGAAGAAAATGCTCGATAAAGGCGCCCGTGTAGGACTCGGAACAGATGGAGCAGCCAGTAATAATAACCTGGATATGTTTGAAGAAATCAGGTTGGCCAGCCTGCTGCAAAAAGGGGTAAACGAAGATCCAACCTTTATTACAGCCGCGGAAGCTCTTGGTCTGGCAACCCGGGAAGCGGCAGCAGCCCTGAAGAAAGACAATCTTGGAGTATTAAGCGCAGGGGCTAAAGCGGATATTGCTATCCTTAACTTCAATCAACCACACCTTCAACCCCATAATAATGCCCTGGCCAATATTGTTTATTCAGCCTGCGCTACTGATGTTGATACTGTCATTGTTGATGGAAGGGTCCTATATGAAAAAGGGAGTTTCCTTACTTTAGATGAAGAAAATATCTACTACGAGGCAAACCGGAGAGCAAAAAGACTGAGGCAGTAACCAGATGCAGACAAGGTTATCACCCTCCAGGATAATCCCACTTATTGAATAGCAGCTATTATAGTGACCTTCATTTAAAAAAGGCCGTGAGCAAAACGCCACGGCCTTTACTGAATCATTCCTGTGTCCGTTTCCAACCGGTTAAAACCTTAGTAGCGATAATGATCCGGCTTATACGGACCGTCAATATCATAACCGACATAGTCAGACTGTTCCTGCGTCATTTTGGTCAGCTTGACTCCTATTTTTTCGAGGTGGAGGCGGGCAACTTCTTCGTCCAGTTCCTTCGGAAGACGGTAAACTTTGTTTTCACGGTCATTTTCAGCCAGGTCAATTTGGGCCATTACCTGGTTGGTAAAACTATTTGACATCACGAAGCTGGGATGACCGGTAGCACAACCAAGGTTAACCAGGCGGCCTTCGGCCAGCAAAATAATGCTGTGCCCGTCAGGAAAGATGTACTGGTCTACCTGTGGCTTGATGTTAACTTTCTTGATACCGGGGAATTTTTCCAGCTTGTCAACTTCAATTTCATTGTCAAAATGCCCAATATTACAGACAATAGCCTGGTCCTTCATTTTTTCCATATGTTCTACTGTAATTACATCCTTATTACCGGTTGTTGTAACGTAGATATCTGCTTCCTTAAGAGCATCTTCAATAGTTACAACTTCGTAACCGGCCATAGCTGCCTGCAAAGCGCATATCGGATCAATTTCTGATACAAGGACACGCGCTTTATAGGCGTCAAGCGCTTCAGCTGAACCTTTGCCTACATCGCCAAATCCGGCAACAAAAGCCGTTTTACCGGCCACCATAACGTCTGTGGCTCTTTTAATACCGTCAACCAGGCTTTCCCGGCAACCGTAAATGTTATCAAACTTGGCCTTGGTAACAGAATCGTTTACATTAATGGCCGGGAAGAGAAGTTCACCCTTTTTCTCCATCTGGTAGAGACGATTAACACCCGTTGTAGTTTCTTCACTTACTCCCCTGAGCTCTTTAACTACCGCCTGCCAGTGTTTCGGGTTTTCAGCAAACTTGGCTTTCAGGGTCTTGTTGACTATTTGCAGTTCCTTGTTATCTGTCGGTTCATCCAGAATGGACGGATTTTTTTCAGCTTCATAGCCGCGGTGTACCAGCAATGTTGCATCCCCACCATCGTCAACAATCTGGTTTGGACCTGAACCATCAGGCCAGGTAAGGGCTTCAAGAGTACACCACCAGTATTCTTCTAAATTTTCGCCTTTCCAGGCAAATACCGGCACACCCTTCGGGTTGTCTTCGGTTCCACCCTTTTCAGCCGGACCGACTACAACTGCTGCCGCTGCATGATCCTGTGTTGAGAAAATATTACAGCTGGCCCAGCGCACATCCGCACCTAGCTCAACCAGTGTTTCGATCAATACCGCCGTCTGAATAGTCATATGCAGGCTGCCGGTGACTTTTAAACCTTTAAGGGGTTTTTCATCTGCGTACTTTTCACGGGTCGCAATTAAACCCGGCATTTCTTTTTCCGCAATATCAATTTCTTTTCTACCCCAGGAAGCCAGACTTAAATCTGCTACCTTGTAATCCATTTTTTATCGCCTCCAATGTTTATTAAGTAAATTAGTCATAAGATGATCAGGTATTTAACCTGTTATATTCTTAACGCCATCTTTCTTTTTTAATATCTTCTCTAATGGTTTTTAAAGTATCCTCATCAAATTGCGCTCCAGTTTGTCGGACAACCTGAGCGGCAATGTATGAAGCCAGCCTGCCGGAATCAGCTATAGAATAACCATTGATTAAACCATAGAGAAAACCGGCGGCATAGTTGTCCCCGGCCCCAGTGCTGTCAACAGCCTCAACGGTAAAAGCATCAATTAAGCAGGTCTTATCGTTAGTATCAGTAATGCAGGAACCATCAGCGCAATTTTTTACGGCAGCAATTACATTTTTTTCGGCCAGCCTGGCAGAAGCCTTTTCCGGATCGTCAAAACCGAGCAGCAGGCAAGCTTCTTCACGGTTTGCCAGCAGTAGATCAACATAATTTTCAATTAAATCATGGAAGTCGTCACGATGCCTTTCTACACAAAAGGGATCAGCCACATCAAAAGCTACTTTTACTCCTTTTTTTCTGGCAGTGGTAATGGCAGCTTTAATTGCTTCTTTTTGAGAATCGGTATCCCACATGTATCCGGTAAAATAAAAGTAATCGGCCGCGGCGATACGATCATGTTTAACATGCTCGGGAGAAAATTCCTGGCATACCCCGAGCCTGGTGCTCATTGTTCGCTCGTAATCCGGTGTAACCAGGACAATGCAGCTGCCCGTATCACCACCGGGCACTACTTCAAGGTCTGATAGTACCTGCTTATCTTGCAGGCGTTTAATGTAAATATCGCCCAGGTCGTCACTGCCAACCATACCGGCCAGGGCAGTTTCAATACCCAGTGCAGCAAGAGTGATCATAGTATTGGGAGCAGAACCGCCGCACGAATACTGCTTTTCACGATCACCAATATGTTTCAGGATATGATTGCCACGCTCGCTGTCAATTAAGGTCATAGTGCCTTTTTCAAGCTCCAGTACAGCAATATCCTGCTCGCTGGCGTGGGCAAGAACATCAATCAAGGGATTACCGATACCGTAAACTTTTACTCTCTCGGCTTCCTGGGCTGCCATCAACTATCTCCTCCAACTATAATATTTCAAATAAAAAAACCTGCAGCTATACAGATAGAGTTAGCAGAGGTTGGTTTCAGACAATTTCCTCAAAACAGCCTTCAATACACAGCTATCTGTTAAGCCAAACAGGTTTGATGTCTTTCTAAAACCGGTCATTAAAGCTACTTGCTTATATGCCTTCCACCTGATCAAGACTTTTTCCTTCCACTACTTTTTCCGCTTCATTAAAAAAGCTGGATCGAAATGGTTAAGCTATCCTCTTTCTCCAGCTTTACTTCTACTTTTTAAATGTTTTATGTTTAAATTATAGCACTTTCTGAACAACAAGTCAAATTCGTTTAGATTACAGTGGGAAACCATATTTTGCAATATATGGTTTCCCCCTTCTAGCTTTTTTCTTATTTTTATCCCCCGTGGGCCAGGTGAAACACATTAACGCTGGCATTGTCGGGCACTTCATAGGTTGTATAATCTTCCTTTTGAACCAAACGATCGTTAACGCTGACCGTAATACGGGGATAAACATAGCCCATTTTGTCAAGCACATCCTGGACTGTCATCCCTTCGTACCATTCCAGCTTTTCTTTATTGTTTACAACAATCATCAGTAAAACTCCCTGTTTATTGCTCCGGTTTTTCGAGCAGCGCCAGGACCTCTGGAATATCAATGCCGATTTGTTTTAATCGCTCAATAGTGGGCACCCCGTTTTCATCCCAGCCACGACGCTTGTAGGAAGCGTCAAGAACTATATTATACTGCTTAAAGCGATGATCGCGAGTTATGGCCAGCTTTTCTTCCACGGTTTTGCCTTCAGGATCGATTCCTATTTCTTCCTTCATTTGCTTATCATAGCGTTCTTCCCTGGAAAGATATTCTTCCACCGTGGCCGGCCCAATTGCCCTCAGCGGCGGGAGATCATCTTCCCGGGTTCCACGACCAAAGTAATAACTCATCAAACGCTGCAGGTTAAATACCCGCTCAGCCTGCAGCAGCATTTTTTCCTCATTTACTGGAATACCGGTCATGCCCTCAAAAAATTTCCAGTAATTTTCTACGTGTTCCGGGATCTTGGCAGCCTCCTGGGGCGGATACTTGCTGTTATCAGCCGGAGCCACATCGTTCCAGACAATCTTGCAAAGTCCGAGTAAGCCGAACCAAATCCTGAACAGCGGGAAATAATAGAGGGCTTCTGCTTTGTCTTCCATGCTTGGAATCTGGTTGTTGACCATATCTATGAAAATGAGCCATGCTTCATCATGCTGCGGCCCCTTTATGGCCATAGCATAACCGGCCTGCTGGGCTAAAGATTCTTTAGATACATATTCAGAAAACTCAAGACCCTTTACCTCCATCCCAATGTCATTAAGAAAATCGGGATCGGCACCAAGCTCTTTAACCCATTTTTCTTTTAATCTCCTCACACCCTGACCAACTTCCACGCCAAAACCTTCGCCGCGGGCCATTTCGTGCAGGCATTCAAGGGCTTCATCCATCGCGCCGAAATTCAATTTTTTGCCCCCGGTATGCTCCTCAGTAATAATCCCGGCTTCGAATGCTTCCATAACAAATGCCATGGTGGTGGCGAAAGATATAGTATCAATACCATAAGTATCACAGTAGAAATTATATTCAACAATAAAATCAAGGTCGAAGCCACCCATGTTTGACCCGCCTGCTGCCGTTTCATACTCGGGACCATCGACTACAACCTTTTGCCCTTTATAAGGGCCTGTTTTGAGTTCAAAGCCGTCTACCGCTTTAGCACAGGCCATCGAACAGCCCAGCCAGCAGGCATCGGCCGCACCCTGGGTAAAATAATCGCGAGTCATAACTTTTGAATCAATTTTAGGGGTATCCGGGTGCTTGCCGAATTTAAAATTATGGACCGGCAACAGATCATAGGCATCCATAACTTCAACAATATTGGCGGTGCCTACTTCGCGCATCCGGTTTTGGAGCTTGTCCAGGGTAGCCATTTCAGCATTTACCTTCATGCCATGGCGGCGGATCAATTCCGGGTCTACCGGATTATTCATATCATCGGTGATCTGTATTGCTCCTGTCGGGCAAACATAACCGCAGGAAGTACAACCAACACAGTGTGGATCGACATCACCAAAAGGCATGGTCAGGTGCCGTTTGATTCCACGACCGGCAAAGCCTAAAATATCCTGGATCATAAAAGAGCTGCAGGCACGAACACAATGACCACAGAGGATGCACGCTTTCGGATTTTCATCGGTCAGTTCACTTTTATATTTTTCTTTATCGGTTGCCCCGCACAGTTTGGCAATATTTTGGATCGCTTCCACATTAGGCCAGCGACCCAGGTACATTTCAGCCAAATTTTTGCGGTGTTTTTTTACTTCTTCGGTACTGGTATTTACTGTTATTTCACCGCGAACAGGATAGTTGCAGGCTGTTACCAGCCTTTTTTTACCGTTAACTTCAACTTCGCACAGGCAGAGCCTGCAGGTTCCATTCGGGGTTAAATCCTTATGGTGACAGAGTGTTGGCACGTTGAATCCGGCATCCATGACCGCTTTGAGCAAGTATGTCCCTTCAACAACCGTTGCCGCTTTTCCGTTTATACTGATCTCATATTTTGTCGGACCTGCTTTTGTTTTTGTAGCCATTACTTTACCTCCACTGCATTATATTTGCATGATTCCAGGCAGATTCCGCACTTGATGCAATCTTCCTGGTTGATGGTGTGAAGCTCTTTCGGTTCGCCGCTGATTGCCCGGGTCGGACAGTTTTTGGCACAGATAACGCAGCCTGTACAGTTTTCGTTGATCGCGTAAGTAATTAAAGCGGTGCAAACCCCGGCCGGACAGGTTTTATCTTTAATATGCTTCATGTATTCATCTTCAAAATAGCGCAGGGTCGTCAGCACCGGATTAGGAGCAGTTCCGCCAAGCTGGCACAGGCTTGAACTTTCAATGGTCTCAGAGAGCTCCTGCAGCCGGTCTAAATCTTCTTCCTTGCCTTCCCCCCTGGTAATGCGGGTTAGAACATTACTCAAGGCAAATAAACCTTCTCGGCATGGTGTGCACTTACCGCAGGATTCGTCAATCAGGAAGTTTATAAAGTAACGGGCAACGTCGACCATGCAGGTATGATCGTCCATTACGATCATTCCGCCCGAACCCATCATTGAACCTGCTTTGGTCAGTGAATCGAAATCCACTTCCATGTCAAGGTTTTCTTCAGGGATACAGCCGCCGGAAGGGCCACCGGTCTGGATAGCCTTGAATTTCCTGCCGCCGGGAATTCCTCCTCCCACTTTATAGACTATATCATGCAGGGTAATGCCCATCGGCACCTCTACCAGTCCGGTATTATTAATATCACCGACAAGGGAGAAAACCTTGGTTCCACTGGAACCATTCCATGGATTTCCCTTAACATCACCGGTACCAATTTCGGCAAACCACTCTGCTCCTTTAAGGATAATTTCCGGGATATTGGCCCAGGTTTCAACATTATTCAAGACCGTGGGTTTATCGCGGTAACCATATTCAACATTATGAATGTACTTAGCCCTGGGCTCTCCGGCTTTTCCGGACATGGAAGCCATCAGGGCTGTCGACTCACCGCAGACAAAAGCTCCCGCTCCCCGGTGAATATGAATATCGAATGAAAAGTCAGTACCCATGATTGAATCCCCAAGCAGCCCCCTGGAGCGGGCCTGCTCGAGGGCTTTTTCCAGTCGTTCCAGGGCCAGGGGATACTCTTTGCGGATATAGATAAAACCTTCCTCAGCCTGTAAGGCCCGGGCAGCGATAAGCATACCCTCGATGACTGTATGGGGATCTGTCTCAATAATACTGCGGTCCATGAAAGCGCCCGGATCACCCTCGTCCGCGTTGCAAACAATATAGGAAGTTTCGTTTCTTTCTTCCATCGCCTTCTTGCAGGACTGCCACTTAACACCGGTCGGGAAACCGCCCCCGCCGCGGCCCCTGATACCAGATACAGTAACTTCTTTGATAATTGCATCTGTATCCATCTCCAAGGCTTTGGCCAGGGCCATGTAACCGTCACGGGCTATGTAGTGATCAATGTTTTCAGGATCAATTAAACCTTTATTGCGCAGGGCAATTAACTGCTGCTCGGTAAAGAACTCGATCTCATCCATTTTGGTGTAAATTTTTTCGGACTGTGGATCTGTATATAGTAGTTTTTTGACTACTTTACCGCCAAGCAGGTGTTCATCGATGATCGAGGTGATGTCATCCTCGCTTACTTTTTGATAAAATACTCCCTGGGGTTGAACTACAACGATTGGACCGACAGCACAAAAACCGTTGCAGCCGGTTTTGACAACGAGGTAATCATTTTCCATATTACGATTTTCAAGTTCCTTTTTAAACCGGTCGTAAATATTAAAGCCTTTTGCCGATACACAACCGGTACCGGTACAAACCATCAGGGCACCCTTGTAACGGG
>SKZS01000018.1 GCA_007127255.1 Syntrophomonadaceae bacterium
TAATGTCGATGAAAACCTCCGGCAATCATAAAAAGTATTATACCTATACCGAAAATAGTAACGTTCAAAGGACAGGGAAAAGGCCAGGCCGGATTTATTATGTTAGGGTAGCCCATTATGGATTTAATGCCATCAAACACAAAAATGACTGAGCAAACAAGAATGATGATCTTCGAAATGAGAAGCATTTTAACATTACCACCTTTCATATGTGGATTAATACAGACACTTACTGCGCCATAGTTGATGCAATTATACTAATTTTCTAACATTCTTGTCAACAATCCGGGAAGAACCGGAAAGCCCGGTTCTTTATACCTGGCCTGCAAAACCGGAGGGTAAACCTGTATATCTTTGGGAACTATTTCTGACCTACCGCTGTCTTTATAAATAAAACATACCGATTTTTATAACCGGAGAGGTTAGGAGGTAATCAGGATGCTGATAAGGATGGGCTTGCTAGCCCTGGTGGCATTGGTGGTATTTGTTTTTCTTGTCGGTTGTGGAGCTGATCAAAACGGCAGCCGGGTTGAAGGCAGTACCGAAATAACTGCCCGTGAGCTGGATCCCGGGGAAAGCGGAATCCAGGAAGGCTATGTTATCGATATCAGTGATTCAAGGATCCTGGTTGTAAGCGAGATTACCAGGAAAGAAGCTTTGCATTTGACTGCTAAAAATATATTGGAAGAAAGTACCGGCGGCGATGCTGTCTGGTATAGCGTTGAAGATACCGCTTATTATGAAGTCGGACAGCTGCTGAGGGTGAAATCGGATTTCATGTTGGAAAGCTACCCGGCTCAGTCTGAAGCTATCCTGGTCCAGATTGTTGATGAACCTTAAGCGGTTTAGCCGGCGCTAATATAAAAAGATTGGCAGAGTGTAAATTAGAAATACCAGAAGGAATTTTTTATTTAGCATGGAATTCAGGTTAAACATAGCAGGCTACTAAGAAGGTTAATGAGAAGTGTTCTTTTTTCCAATATGGATAATCGGTATTTATATAATGACAGCTTCGCTTCGGGCATGAATATATCCAATTACAGGAAGGCCGAACTGCTTGATATTGAGCCTATACCTGAACCGGAAGAGGGTGTCCCTGATTTTTCGGAAAAGCGTCAATTCCTGGTTAACGTATACCTGGAAGTCAAGCGGGAAATAACTCATGGCAGCGGGCCTCAAACAAGGTTTGTCAATCTTGTCAGGGAAACGCCGGAAACAGGCTGGCGTATTGACAGTATCGGCACCGGACCCTGATTTTAAAAAATAGTAACTGCACACCAAGGAACTATATTATGGTAAAATATAATAGCAGCTCAGTATTCAATTTCCGTAAATGCTCAGTGGATGAAAAAGCAAACCGCTTAAAACTGCATAACCCCATAACTTTCACAATGTAACCAAACAATCAGGAATATAGATGATATAATCTCCATAATAAGTCACGAGGACGTTTTTTGGCTTGCCATCCTATATACGCTTAAATTCTTAACCAAACCCTGGTTTTTGCATGGGTAAACAAAAAGCTACCCTCTACCGTACCCAATCTATCGCAGCAATCTTCCTATCTATTTATTTTTTAGCTGCTGAGCATAAACAGCTCGATTAAATTATAACTATGAATAAGGTGGCGCCCGCAGGCATGATTACTTTACGCCAGATAAGTGGCTCCGAATCTATAAGTTCAATTTTTATAACATATTGATTCATGAATTGCTACTCGCCCTCTTCCTCAATAATCTTTTTTACTACCTCTCGATCTTTTTCACCAATATCACCTCTGGCGGCTATACTTGCAGCACTACCTTCTTTATTGCTCAACGATTTCGATAATAGTTCATTGACAAGAGCATTAATGCTTTTTCCATTTATTTTAGCTTTTATGGCAATGCTTTTATGCAATTCGGGATCAGTACGGACAACAAACTTTCCAGAGTAAGGCTTGTCAGGATCCTCACCACGTTCAGCACAAAACTCTAAATAATCATCAACTGAATCATGAAAGGCTTGTTTTAATTCATCTACAGTTGTTCCTTCAAAAGTGATTACATCTCTTATATTTATAACCTCACCATGTAAGACATTGGCTTCTTCATCATAATCTACCTTGCCATAATAACCTTTATATTCCATTATCATTCACCCCTGTTTCTTCAAGAAATCTACGAACACTTTTAACGGTTGACTTATTGGCATCAGGCCCTGGATGCGGCCTATGGAATACTGCCTTAAAGCCTTTATAAGCAACTCTTATCCGTGAACCCCTGCCTTCTGATAACTCGGCGCCTAATGCATTAAATAAACCTTCAATGTCTGCCCAGGTTATATCAGAACGCTCTGGTTTCTCGAACAGCTTCGCCAATGTTAGCCGTTGTTTCTTGTTCATAGATTAATAGTATCATTTATTGATATCAAGTCAAGGGTTTTTCGGGCACTAACGTGCCAGGGGGTCAGGGTTGTTAACAACATTTTCAGCGTAGCATAAATTACCTGCTGAAGATGTCATTATAATTTGACAAAAAGAGCAGAGATAATTATCTACGCAAGTTAATAAGGGAAAGTTTGTCAGTAAGACAATTTGAAAGATTAACATGCATCAACAAAGGAGTTATACATGAAGCATAAACGAATGTTGTCAACAACCCCGTCCCTCTGGCGTATAAACGAATGTTGTCAACAACCCCGCCCCTCTGGCGTATTGGTACCATATTCTAAATTAATTTCAAAAACCAAATCTGTTATTTCATGGCGTTCAGAACGAGAATATTCCCTTTTTGTCAAAATTAACAGATTTATATCCGACTCTTTATCAAAATCACCGCGAACAGTTGAACCAAATAAAATTAACTCCTCAACATCAAATTGTTCCAAAATCTTTTCCTTTAATTCTTCTATCGCTTTCTTTTGGATAGAGGTAAGAAACATTATGTCTTTCACATTCATCCTATCACCCCCCCAATCTAACTCATTCTACCAAACCATGAATAACCGGGGAAGCTCAAGGCAGCAACCGGATATCACCTTCCAGGCGTGAAAAGTGCTTTTTATCCAAAGTATATATTGCTTCAGGTCCTTTTATAACGGCGCAGGCAGAAAGGTAGGCATCAATATAATCTACATTTTTTTCAGCGTAATCTTTAAAAGCTTTTCTTGCCACATCTTTATCTTCCACATGCAAGCCATCTGACTCTATCATGTTGCCAAGAATACTGGCAATCTCTGATTTGTTGTAACCATAATACCCCTGTAGGGTCCAAACAACTTCAGCCAAAATTAGGGGGTGCAAATGCAGAACAATCTTACCCTTTTCTGCTTCAGAAAAAAGATGGAATGCTGCTTCAAAGTATTTCGGATGGTCTTTTAGTAAAAACCGCAGAATAATATTCGCATCGAGCCAGGCCCCTTTTTTACTCATAATCTTCAACTGCCCTTTCCGCTACAAGCTGCCTGGCCAACTTTTCTTCCTCTTCCAGACCGGGGAAATCTTTGCGCTTAGATAGCAACCCGGCATATTCAGTTAGGGGGCGCTTCCTAACAAATTCAATTTCAACTTTGTCTTCGCCAACCAGCTTAAATGTCACCTCATCGCCAATATGCAAGCCTACCGCCTGCCTGATCTTTGCCGGTATTTGAACCTGTCCCTTTCCGGTAATCACGGAACGCTCAATGAGCATTGACATAGCACCA
>SKZS01000002.1 GCA_007127255.1 Syntrophomonadaceae bacterium
GGCCGGCACAAGCAAGCAGTTCCTTTTTGGCATCATCAATGCTCATAGCCGGTTTATAAGGGCGTTCGCTTGTCATGGCGTCAAATGCATCGACCACAGCAAGGATACGGCAAAGAACCGGAATGCCTTCCTCTTTAAGCCCCAGGGGATAGCCTTTTCCATCCCAACGTTCATGATGTTTTAATATGTAATCGGCTACTCCTGCCAATTCGGGAGAAGATAATGCTATACGGTATCCTTTTTCCGGATGCAGTTTCATTATTTCCCACTCTGCCTCATCCAGGGATTTGGTTTTAAACAAAATTTTATCCGGAATACCAACCTTACCAAGATCGTGAACCTGGGAAAGGAGGGCCAGATCGGCAAGTTGCTTTGAAGAAAGGTTATTCATTTCTCCCAGTTTCAGGCATAGTTTTTCCAGGCGCATGGCATGTCCTTCGGTAATAAAATCCCTTTCAGAAAGGGCCGTCATTAAACTTTTAACAATCTTATTGCGACCGCTGAAGCTACTGTAAAGTTTATCACGGTACATTAAATCATCAGCCTGCTTGAAGAGACTCTTGACCGATGTATCACTTTTTTCCGCAGTTGCCACTCCCATGGAAAGACTCATTGGCAGGTCGGGGTTATCGTTGTTATAACTGGCAATATTTTCACGGATCCTCCGGGCAATTATTTCACTGGTTTTACTGTCAGTATCCGGGAGTATAACAGCAAACTCATCTCCGCCAACCCGGGCTAATATGTCAGCCGAGCGAAAAGACTTTTCAAGAATACCGGCACAGGCTTTTAATAATTGATTGCCTGTATCGTGATCCATAGTATCATTAATTAGTTTCAAACCATCCAAATCCATGGATATAATCGATAAGGGATACTTGCCGTCTTTTTCCATGCGTGAAAGTTCAGATTCAAAAAATGTCCGGTTGGACAAACCCGTTAATTGATCATGCTGGCTTAAGTAGTGCAGCTGTTCTTCATAACGTTTCAAGTCGGTCATATCAATGATTACGCCATCAATGTGGCTTACCGAGCCGTCTTTATTGTACATTGTACGCCCGCTTTCCCGAAACCACCTGATACTGCCAGCAGCTGTAACTATTCTGTAACGAACATGATAGGGTTTTTCTTTTAACTGATGCCCGATAATAGCATTATATACATGATCACGATCATCGGGATGTATGATGCTGCTGTATGATCTTACCTGGTTATTAATAAAATCTGATGCTTTATAGCCGGTCAGCTCTTCCACGTCTCCGCTGATATGTTTCATCGTCCATTCTGTATCCTGTTCACAGCTAAAAATTATACCTGGGATATTCGATACCAGGGTCTTGTATTTTTCTACACTCTTCTGGAAATTTTGTTCAGTCTGAATACGGGCAATAGCGCTGCTGATCTGGGAAACAATAGTTTCCAATGCTACCCGGGAATTTTTAGGGATTTTTCTAAAAGTGTGGGAAGCAACATTAATGGCAGCAATAGATTTTCCCTTAATTCTTATCGGCATAACCGCAAAAGCTTTCAGACCCTCTCTTACAATAGCATCGTCACAATTTAAATCCTCTTCAACACTGCCATAAAAAGGCTCTCCATCCTTAACCAACTCCGCATTTGGTGAATCAGGGCTGTAATAGGTGCAGTTATTGTAATAATCAGGGGACAGGCCTTGATGGCAGCTCAATTCCAGGGCTCCGGTATTGGGATCAACCAGGTATATTCCACCGCTGTCCATTATAGAAATATCAATAGCCGCAGCCAGGCAGTGCTGTAAGGCCTGGTTGAGATCAGAGGTGCCGGCCAGCTTAACCCCCAGGTTTCTTTGAATCACAAGCTGATCTTCAGCCTGCTTTTGTTCACTGATATCGTGGGCGCTGATCAATACTTTATCCGGCTCATTATCTTCGGAAAGCATCTGCTTAATGTTATGCTCAACCCATTTGAAGCTGCCGTCTTTGCAAACCAATCGCATCAACAGGGTGGCCCCTGCGGTTCTGCTTTCAATGCTTTCAAGGAAAAGTCGGGCCATTTTATTTTTTTCAGCAGGATGAATTATGTCAAAAGCGCTTTTGCCGATCAGCTCTTGCGGATTATAACCCAGGATATCTAAGTACGACTGGTTGCAGTAGAGATAATACCCTTCTAAATCAAGAAGCGCAATCAAATCAAATGCATTCTCACTTATCGACCGAAACATTTCTTCCTTTTTATGGATCTCTTTATCGGCATCTAGTCGCCCTATAACACCGGAAATAATGCCGGTCACCATTTTTAAAAAAGTAAGCTGCTCATTTTTCCATACTCTTTTTTCTTTCGGCAGATCAAAACCAAAAAACCCTCTCATTTCACCTTCAATGGTCAGGGCAATTAGAATAATTGATGATATATCGTTATCTAAAAAGAATTTCTTTTCCTGTGCAGCACTGGAAGGCATAGCTGTGACGTCAGGTATATACACATATTCATCCTGCCGAACCCGGTTTATGAGCCATTGAAAATCGCCTACCGGCAGATTCTGCATTCGCTCTTTTTGAGATTCAACACCATCGGCACACCATTCATGAGTATTGCTCTTTCTTTTTCCATCCTCAGATAGCTGAAAAATGTAGCTGCGCTCAACCCCAAAAAATTCTCCGCACAGGCTAAGGGCTTTTGATATAGCCTGATCCATTTGAGAGGTAGTCGCGCTAATGAAGGTATTGGATATCTCGGCCACGGTTTTCTCAAACTGCCATTGATATTCAATATAGGCAAGAGATCTATAACCGGTTCTAATTTGGCCGTTCAACTTACTCTCCATCTTAGCAAACCTCCTGATCAGGGTAAGCGGCAAATTATGATGGCATTAATTCTTGATGTTTAGACCTGCACCTTAGTGCAATTCTTCATCTCCACCTTCACGGGCGATTATATCCTGGTAGTCATATGTAAACTCTACCATTTTATCAGCCATGTAAATCGGTGCCTCAAAACGCAAAGCCAGGGCTATGGCATCGCTGGGCCTCGAATCGATAACCATTGTTTCACCATTATTTTGCATATATATTTCGGCATAAAATGTGCTTTCCCTGATATCGGTAATCACTACTTTTTCCAAAACACCGTTTAAGTTGTCACATATAGTCTTTAACAAATCATGAGTTAAAGGTCGTGGTGGTGTTTCTCCCTGCAAAACAAGGGCAATGGCTTGTGCTTCAAGAGGCCCGATTGAAATAGGAAGAACTTTTTTTTCTTCATCATCCATTAATAATATAAGAAAGTTGCCGCCCTGATCGGCTGTAACTGTTTTTACTTCCATCTTGATCACTTAATTCACCCCTCTCAGCTCACTTTTCTGTATTTTATCATATATTGCCATAACGTTAAACAGGTGCCCCAAAATATGACTATTATCGCCTGGTTAACAGCTGACATTTTTTTGGATAGCTGCAACACAAAAACGGATAATTGTGGTATTATTCTTATATTAAGACACCATATCAAAGTGAAACGGAGGTTTTTTAATGCACCATGTTCATATTGTAACCGATAGTACTGCCGATCTTTCTGCTGAACAGGTTAATAGATACGGAATTAAAGTAATCCCCATTAATGTTAGCTTTGGGACAGACACTTACGCAGACGGGGTGGACCTGAGCGCAGAAGAATTCTTTAAGAAACTAACC
>SKZS01000044.1 GCA_007127255.1 Syntrophomonadaceae bacterium
CCACCACACATTGATTAATAACCGTCTGCGCAGCAGGGTCAGGCTGCAGGTTGACGGCAGTCTGAAAACGGGAAGAGATGTTGCCATCGGGGCTATGCTGGGAGCGGAAGAGTTTGGGTTTGCAACAGCGGCCCTGGTAGCCTGCGGCTGTGTGATGATGCGTGACTGTCATAGCAACAGATGCGCTGTTGGCGTGGCCACCCAGGATCAAGAACTGCGCCGCTGTTTTAAGGGAAAACCCGAACATGTACAGAATCTAATGCTTTTTATTGCTGAAGAACTGCGCTCGATAATGGCTTCTCTCGGAATCAGAACAGTCGATCAGCTGGTCGGGCGGTCCGATTTGCTGGAACAGGATCGCTCCATCAAGTTCTGGAAATCAGGCAAAATTGATTTAAGCAGGGTATTATATAAGCCGGAAGCGCCTGACCAGGAGATTCGCTGCACCCGGAACCAGGATCACCAGCTGGATAAAGCACTTGATTATAAGCTGCTTCCCGGGGTAGAGCAGGCCCTGGAAACCGGGGAGCCGGTTGTGGTCAACTCTGAAATCCGAAATAGAAACCGCACTGTTGGAACAATTATATCAAACCGGATAGCGACTAAATATGGCAATGCCGGTCTGCTCGATGAAACCATTACCCTTAATTTTAAAGGTTCTGCCGGGCAGAGCTTCGGCGCTTTTGCCTCAAGGGGAATGACCATGACCCTGGAGGGTGAAGCGAACGATTATATCGGTAAAGGTTTATCCGGGGCCCGAATCATCCTTAAGCCATTTGAAAGATATAATTATGACCCGGCTGAAAATATTATCGGCGGCAATGTAATTCTTTACGGCGCTACAGGCGGTGAGTTTTACGCTAATGGCAGGGTAGGAGAACGTTTCGCAATCAGGAACAGCGGTGCAAAAGCTGTCGTTGAAGGTGTAGGCGATCACGGTTGTGAATACATGACCGGAGGGCGGGTTGTCATTCTCGGTCCGACGGGTGTGAACTTCGGGGCCGGTATGAGCGGAGGCATCGCCTACGTCTATGACTTGCAGGGTATTCTTGACTTGAACAGCAACCTTGAGATGATCGACCTCGAGCAGGTGGTAGAATTAGATGATATCAGTGAACTGCGCACTTTAATTGAGAAGCACCTGGACTACACAGGAAGCCAGAGAGCCCGTTACATTATTGAAAACTGGCGAGACTGCCTGCCGTATTTTATTAAAGTCTTTCCCATGGAGTACCGCCGTGTTTTAGGTAAAATGAGCAGGGAAGATGACGCTGTAGAAAGGGCGCTGCCCCGGGATAACTGACAGGCAGCAGGAGGCTGTTTATGGCTACTGATTATGAAGAATTAAAAGAACGCAGAGAACCCGGTTACCGTGATGTTAATGAACGCCTCGGCGATTACATGGAGGTTGAAAGGACTTTAAGTATCGACGAGGGGAAAGAGCAGGCGCTGCGCTGCATGTCCTGCGGGACCCCTTTTTGCCATGGTTATGCCTGCCCGCTTGACAATATCATCCCGGAAACCAATGAACTGATTATGGAAGACCGGTGGGAAGAGGCCCTGGAACTGCTACTTTTCACGCACCCCTTTCCCGAGTTTACTGCCCGGATCTGCCCGGCCCTCTGTGAAGGATCCTGTGTGAGGGCGATTAACGATCAGCCGGTAACGATACGCCAGCTTGAAAAGATGATTATAGAAAAAGGGTTCCATGAAGGATGGGTCAAGCCCCGCCCGCCTGCGAGGCGGCGGACTGAAAACATTGCGGTTATCGGTTCCGGTCCGGCCGGCCTGGCTGCTGCCGACAGGCTCAATAAGTTCGGTTTTAATGTAACTGTTTATGAAAGAGAACTCAACCCGGGGGGGCTGCTTCTTTACGGGATACCTAATTTCAAACTTGATAAAAATATCGTGAAACGGCGTATAAAATTAATGCAGGAAGAGGGCATTGTCTTTGAATGTGGAGTTAATGCCGGCAGCGACATTTCTTATAACTACCTGAAGAGACGCTTCTCGGCAGTGCTGTTAACCGGAGGGACGCAGCTTCCCCGCGATCTTAATATACCGGGACGCAAATTAGACGGCGTTATATTTGCTATGCCATTTCTAAAAGCCCAGAACAAAAGAATTATTGGTGAACCACTAGCACCCGAAGAAGATATTACTGCAAAAAATAAAAAGGTGGTTATTATCGGTGGCGGTGATACCGGTTCTGATTGCCTCGGCACAGCCCTGCGACAGGGGGCAGAAGAAGTTTACCAGTTTGAGATTTTACCGAGGCCGCCGGAATGCCGGTCAGAAGATAACCCCTGGCCGCTTTGGCCCCAGGTTGACCGTATTTCAAGCAGTCATTTGGAAGGGGGAAAGCGGCGGTGGTCCGTTACTACTAAAAAATTCGAAGGAGATGCTGGCGGCAAGCTTAAACGGCTGCACTGTTGTGAAGTGAAATGGATCAAAAAAGACGGTAAAAACTTTCCCGCTGAAGTAGAAGGGAGTTCTTTTACAGTTGAAACTGACCTGGCAATCCTGGCCATGGGTTTTCTTGGTCCCGGGCCTGATCCCCTGGCGGATAAGCTTGCCTTAAAACGTGATAACCAGGGCAATATTGCAGTCGATAATGACCATATGACTGATATGCCCGGTATTTTTTCAGCAGGTGATATGGCCCGCGGGCAATCACTGGTTGTGCGCGCCTTAGCAGATGGGAAGAATGCCGCCGATAAGATCGCAGCTTTCATTGGTCCTGCTTTGCGGCGTTGATAAGGAAGTACTTTTAAGATTTGGGAAAGGTAGTGAAACATGGATTTTGATCAGATCAGGGCCTTTATAAATGTGGCATCCCTGCGCAGTTTTTCTGCTGCAGCAGAAAAACTATTTATCAGCCAGCCTTCGATTAGCGTCAGGATTAAGGCGCTTGAAGAAGAACTCGGTGTCGTCCTTCTCGATCGCTCCACGGGCCGGGAACCAACCTTAACTGAAGCAGGCAGGCTATTTTTAGACTATGCCCAATCTATTGTCAACCTGGAAGATGAATGCAGGGAAAAGCTTTCCGGCCAGCTGGAAAGTGCCGGAGGCCTGGTCCATGTCGGTGCTAGCACCGTTCCCGGCACTTACCTGCTGCCGTTCTTATTGGCCGAGTTTAAGCAAAAAAAAGAAATGATCGATTATAATATTGATATACTAGATACCAGCGCGGTTATTGAGGGTGTGCTCAACTATAGTTTCGAGATCGGTTTTGTCGGTTTAATCGATCAGGATGAAAGGCTCCAGTATAATGAACTTTTCGAAGATGAACTGATGCTTTGCACGGCTAAAGGGTTATTTGGGTCAACTCCGCAGGAGGGGGGTTTGCTGCTGGCTGATTGCTTTAACCACTACCTACTGGTGAGGGAGAAAGGTTCGGCGACCCGCCGCCTGCTTGAACGAAAACTGGATGAGAAAGGGCTTGACTTTTCCTGTTTTAAAGGAATCACTTATTTCAACAGCCTGGAGGGTATAAAACAGGCGGTCAGGGCCGGTTTGGGCATAGCGATCGTTTCAAAGCTATCTGTAGAAGATATGGTCAATTCCGGGCAGGTCGACACATACACCATTAGGGACCTGGATATGAAGCGGA
>SKZS01000016.1 GCA_007127255.1 Syntrophomonadaceae bacterium
CTTATAAGTGCTTAGCTCTCGAAGATAACTTTTAAGCTTGGTTAGTTTGCGAATAACAGTTTCTTTTTTAACCATTTGATCACACCTGCATGCTTATATATTTTTTTTCTGCTTCGCGAAACAGCCTGTCATCTGAGAGGCGGCGGATGACAAGAGATACAAACTTGGCGTATGCTTCCTCTTCAGCTTCGAAAACAAGCCTTCCATTTTGGATTACTTCGTTTGCAAGATATATGGAGGAGCTGTTGAGAATAGTTAAATCCACCCGGCTTGATGAGAGGAATCGCATCAGCTTGTGCAGTAAAGATCTTTTAAGATTACCTGCTTCTAAGGCATCCATATTACGATCATAATCGAGCAATAATGCAAGATCAAAATCGCTGTCGTCTCGGGCGTTATCTGTTGCCCTTGAACCATAAAGGATACCAAGCAATATTTTATTGTCACGACAGAATAAAGCAAAATCAGGGCTGTTAA
The DNA here is from genome assembly GCA_007127255.1 of Syntrophomonadaceae bacterium. GTDB lineage: Bacteria > Bacillota > Dethiobacteria > DTU022 > DTU022 > T3SED10-7. Next base: position 478 of record SKZS01000016.1, read on the forward strand.
GTAGGTCAATGAGCCTTTGATTGTCATTGTCGCCCTTCATCATGCAGCCCCCTTCAGGCCTTATTAAACATATATTTCCATACTTACACTTTAACACAGCTTTCTGAAACAATCAATCTTACAGGAAGGCGGGGTTTAACTGCGCCATACATATCTCTTGATTAGCAAATTATGAATGATTAGGGTCAGGACTTGTAAGTAAATAACTTATATTTCAAGACCTGACCCTAGGGTTTAACCCCAAACTTTGATTATAATTGATTTGTGTATCCATTAATGTTACAATTAAGTATGCAAATATGCAACAAGGATGTGATCATATGTCGGGCACAACAGTGCGGATAAGCAATCGTTCTGCTCAAATTCTTAAAAAAATAGCCAAGCAGAAAGGGAAATCTATGCAAAACATCTTGGATGAAGCAGTTGAAGAGCATCGCCGGACATTAATCCTTAAAGAAGCTAACGTTTCGTATGCCAGGCTAAAAAATGATTCTTCGCTCTGGGATGAAGAGAAACTAGAACGTGATCAATGGGCTGCTACTCTAACTGATGGTCAGGAGGATTCTTATTGATAAATCCTTATCGAGGTGAAATATGGATGGTTAATTTGAATCCGGTACGAGGCCATGAACAGGCTGGGTTTAGACCCTGCCTGGTTGTTTCAGTAGACTTGTTTAACCATGGTCCTGCCGAACTTTTAGTGGTATTACCGATTACTTCCAGAGATAAGCAGATTCCTTTTCATATTCCGATAGAACCACAGGAGAGTGGATTGGATGTCAGAAGCTATATAAAGTGTGAAGATATTCGCTCAATTTCAAAAGACAGATTAACAGAACATAAAGGGCATGTATCATCAGGCGTTATGGTGCTGGTGGAAGATCGATTACGGATTCTTTTACAGCTTTAAGACACACAGACAAAGGGACGCTTCTCTCTGTCCTTTTTTGAAGTGATTTATCAACAAAACCTTTGCTTACTCCAGGCATTCTTGTTAGCTTCCTTGTGCTTGTTTTTTAAATTAGCTGCCCTGGCACCTTAACCTTCCCTGGAGAGCATAGCCCAAAAAAGAAAAAGAGATACCTTCCATTATCCTATTTATTATGAAGAAGCCGATCCGGTTTTATCAATCGGGATCTGGCGATACGTCGGGTTCTACCTGGTAAGCATTTGCCAGGCTGTTAGTTCCGCTAAAAAGGTCGACTACTGCAATAAGCTCGGCAATTGCTTCATTATCAAGCCCAAGCCGCTTCACGGCGGCGGTGTGGGAGTGTATTCAGTAGAGGCAGTTATTCGAAATCGAAACTGAAAGCGCAATAATCTCTTTGGTTAGCAGATCCAGCTTGCCGGGTTTCATCACCGCCTTTAATTTGTTCCAGGTTGCTTCCAGGTGATCAGGATTGTTAGACAGGGCCAGCCAGAAGTTAGGGACAAAATCAATTTCCTTAGTCGTCTTAATATCGTCATAAACTGCTTTCACTTTCCCCACTGCTTCAGCTTCAGAAACAGTCCTCAACAGCGTCATTTACTTCACCTCCATCAATCGTTTAAATTATTATGTAATTATAACATGAAAGGGTTTTATAGTTTAGAAGGAGTCAGGAAGTTTCTTACTGCCTTTGGCAACTATTCTTATTTATAACAACTTAGCGGTATTGAAAGCCGCTCAGCTTTCTTGCCAGTCTGACAGCAGGCGGACCTGCTAGCGCCCCCAGGCCGAGGATAATAAAAGCAGGGCCCCACAGGGGTGTATAACCGAGGTCTGCCACCACCTCTGCAGGGTTAGTCAGATCGAGCACCATCCCGAAAACAACCGGTGCGATTGCCGCCGCGGCCCAACCCACAAATGACTGTACCGCCATTGCACTGCCCAGGTATTCAAAGGGAACCAGTTCGGTAACGGAAGTAGAAAGCACTGATGACTCGGCTGTAACCAAAATTCCATAAATCAAGCTGATCAGAATCACCACTATTGCAGGCCAGGGTCTAATCCAACCAAAGAGCAGGGAGCAGGCTGCACTTGAAAACATGATCACCTGTATTGTTCTCACCCGCCCGAAACGATCGGAAAGAGAACCGGCCAGGGCAGTCGAAAACCCGCCCAACAATATAATTACAGCTGAAAATACTGCCCCGTAACTTGTAGCCACCGCCATGTCCATATTCCTTCCAACCATTGCAGCGGCGAAGAATGCAACAATCCAGCCCCGCATCCCAAACATTTCCCACATATGAGCTGCATAACCGAGCATAACCAGAAGAGCCGGCCGGTTATTGAAAACCTGCCCGAAAGTGCCTTTTTCCTTACTCGTTCGCAGCGGTGGAACACTATCCAGTGAAATAGCGGCAATCAGACCACCGGCAATTGGGCCGAGCGAAGTCACAAAAATTGCAGTTCTCCAGGTAAAAAGACCGGTTAAAACACCGCTAAATAGCAGGGATAATCCGGTCCCCAGGGAAAAAGCTCCTACATATAAACCTATCGCCCAGCCACGTTTTTCAGTGCTAAATTTTGCTGAAACCATTTTCAAGCCGGGCATATAGGTGCCCGCTAATCCAAAACCGGTCAGACAGCGCAGGATCAGCCCGGACATAAAAGAATCGGCAAATAACGCAAAGGCAATGCCTGCCGCTCCCGCCCAAAAAGCTGAAAACACATAAATTTTCTTTGTATCGATATAATCTGTAAGCGTGGATAAGACAACCACCAGAACAATGTAGCCGACCTGGTAAGCGCTGTAGATCAAGCCTGCCTCGGTATTGGTCAATCCCCATTCCTGCTTTATAATCGGCAGGACTGCAGAATAATTGAGCAGCACCAGCATAGTCCCTATTTCCGCCAGGCAGAGCATGTTAAGCCATGTTTTATCGCGCATATTTCACCATCAGTTATTAAAAGATTATTACTCGCATTAAACTAAATACTACCCACCAGGTCTTCTTTCCTTTAATAACAGAAGAAAATATTTTCAGCAGAATAATAACCCCCACTCATTTTATAAGCGATCTGATAATATAAGCCATCGTATTGTGTAGGGCAGTTCTGTTGCCATTTGTATGTGCATCAAACTTTAGCGTAACTTTACTGTAGGGTTTTAAAAAGAAGCTTGC
>SKZS01000013.1 GCA_007127255.1 Syntrophomonadaceae bacterium
CCTGCTGCCTTTCATACGTCAGGCAAGAGAAAAAGGAACAATAGTTATCCTCATCGACCCGGTGCGTACTGCTACAGCTAAAATTTGCGATGAACATATAAGAGTTAAGCCCGGCAGCGATGGTGCCCTGGCCCTGGGGATGGCACAGTTTATGATCAGCGGAGGCCTGTTCAATAGGCAATATGTTGAGCAGTACTGCAGCGGCTTTGAGCGTTTTAAGAATGCCTGTAAAGAGTATACAATCGAAAAAACATCTGAACTGACCGGTCTTTCAACTAAAACAATAGAAAGACTTGCCGCCAGGTATGCTAAAAGTAAACCTGCGGCAATAATAACCGGTATTGGCCTGCAGCGGCACAGCAATGGTGGAAATACTATGCGGGCAATTGATGCTTTGGCAGCATTAAGCGGCAATATAGGTATACCTGGCGGGGGAGTTAGTTATGCTAACTTTCAGGTAGATGAATATATTGACCATGCTTTCTTACGGGGTAGCGATCTTAATCCGCAGAGTCGTTTTTATGCCAAACCGCAGTTTGCTGCTGCCCTGGAACAACTTGAAGATCCACCGGTTCAGTTCCTTTATATTAGCAGGGCAAATCCAATGGTCCAGGTTGGCAACAGCAGATCCCTGGCCCGGGCGTTTCAAAAAATACCGTTTATCGTTACCGCCGATCATTTTATGACAGATACGGCTGCTGCCTCTGATCTGATTTTACCCTGCACTACTTTCCTTGAAGAGGAAGATCTTTATTATAATTCTATGAGTCATCAGTACCTGAATTACAGTTTTCGGGCAGCAACGCCACCTGCCGAATGCCGTTCGGAATTCGATTACCTGAAAGAATTGGCTGACCTGATGGGAGTAAAAGGTTTTCCAGACAAGGATACGGAAGAGGTTTTGACACGCGTTATAAAACCTTTGACTGAAGCTGCAGGGTTAAGCCTGAAAAAAATAAAGGAAGAGGCTCCGCTTCTTTTTCCGTTGGCTAAAGAGATACCCTGGGCTGACGGAGTTTTTAAAACAGACGATTGTAAATTTAATTTTTACTCTGAAACAGCTGAAAAGGAGTGCGGAAACGGGTTGGCTTCTTACCGTCAACCCGAAGAATTAGGCGATCTCGCGCTGCAGGATAAAGGTTTTAAATATTGGTTTGTAACCCCGCATCCAAGAGATTCGATTCACTCTTCGCATCGCCTGCCCGCTGAAGAAAAAAGGATTCCCCCGGTGTATATACACCCGCAGACAGCACAAAAAGAAATCTTATCTAGCGAGGATAAGGTTAGAATTTCTTCAATAAGGGGCAGTATTGAAGCAAAGGTTGAAATAAGTGATATGGTTGGGCCTGACACTGTACTGGTTTACCAGGGTTGGTGGCATTCATCCGGAGCAGCGGTTAATAATCTGACTACTGATCGGCTTACCGATATCGGTAGTCAGGCTGCTTATTACGACTGTCTTTGCCGTATAGATAAAGTTGAAAATCACCAGCAAATATGAGTATCTATGGCTAGGTATTTTGCCCTCATTGTATTTTATGTTAAACTTATTATAGGAATAGTACCGTGGTTGCAGCAGTTGATAATTGACTTTCGATTCAAATTATACTTACTGCAAAATAACGTTATTTTAGCAGCCAAACGGTAATCATAAAGGGTTAGTAGAATTTCTTGATTTCTATGGATAGCTTTGCGCCTTTTTTGTCGTTCCCCATAGAAGTCTATTGAAAAGAAGGGTTTGTTTACACTGTATTTAATAGCGCTGGTTGTCTTAGGGCTTCTATTTATTTGGTTTATATATCGCAAACAGCTGCAAAACCTGGTCAGGCCATTACGGATTTACGCTAATATCAGTGGTTCGCCAAACTATGTTGCCGGCAGTACCAGCGGTTCCCCCTTGAGTGAGCTGGGCAGTCACTGCGGTTTTAAGAGTGTTTCTGATAACCAGGCTGCTGTTTCCACCGCACTTTTTGCCACAGTTACCTCTTTTGGGGCAGGCCGCATTTATGATTTTGCCGCTCACCTTTATGATGATCAGGGAAAGGCTTTTTTTAAAACCTCTGAATACAGGCAGGTGCATCTAAGCCCCAGCTTTATTGAAGAACAGGCATGTGACGGTAGCTTCAGTGTACAAAGCAGGTTGTATTTTCTACAGCGTAACCTTGCTGTTTGGGAAACTGAATGGGAGACTTTGGCCGGCGAAGCAAAAGTGAGGCCTGCCTGTAAGCTGATGCCGGTCAGGGGCCGTGATCTCGAGAACCCTTACCCTCACTCAAACGGTTTTACTTTCTTTAAAGAGATAAATGGGGGTCTGCAGTTTTCCAATTACTACCGGGTGCCCGGTCAGAAACTTTATGCCTATTTTCTGCCTTCAGAATGCGGTGGTACCGGGAAAAAAGAACTATTTGGGCCCTGGTTCGATTTGAAGCCAGGTGAAAAGCGAACCTGGTCGATAATAATTTCGTTTTCGGCCGATAGTTCGGAAAAAACAGTAGAACGGGCAGAGAGGGCTATACGTAACCTTAAAGGTCTTAAAGCCGGAGCCGAAAAAAGATGGGAACGTTTTGAAAGATTACTGCCGGTCCCCTATGAAAAAAATAGTGAACAGGCCAGGGTAACTTTAAAACTGGCTGCCTGGGCCCTTGAAAACAGCCTTTATTACCCGCGCAATAAGATGCGTCGTTGGGGCTCGGTTCCCGCAAAAGTATATTTTCCCTTTATCTGGGGCTGGGATACACCTCAGCATGTAATCGGCTTAAGCGAATGGAATCCCAAAAAGGCCGGTGATGTTTTACTGACCCAGCTCGATGGTAATTATAACGCACCCCGTAAGGCCAGGTTCAGGTTAAAAATCAAGGGAGTTACCTTTATTGCCGGAGCACAGCGCAACCTGATTCCCAGTAAACTCGATGATTCTCTGCGCGGTGTTTTAGATTTCTATTCCCAGCCTCCCCTGCAGTCCTGGGCGGCAGTTCGTGTCTACGAACGTCTGCAGGACCCGGGAGAAAAAGCAGATTTTCTGCAGGAAGTTATCCCTCCCTTGAGCGAAAACTTAAGATGGTGGGAAGAAAACAGGCGGCTGCGAAACGGCTTTTTCTCCTACATAAATGGTCTTGAATCAGGCTTGGATGACAGCCCCCGTTTTTATCCGCCAAGTTTTCTGCCCAGCTTTATAATCGGTATTGTGCCAAGATTTTTTAGTGCTGTAGATTTGAATTGCTGGCTTTTCCAATCATATACCAATGCTTCTTACCTTAATAAAGAAGCAGGTTTAGATGAAGAGGCAAAACATTTCCAGGCACGCGGGCATGACTTAAGAGAAAGAATTGAACAGGAACTGTGGTCTGAAAATCATCTGGCGTGGCTTGATAGGCGTAACGGACGTTTCATAGAGGTCTTTACTCCGTGTATCTGGTGGCCTGCTTTTGTTGGCGCCGTTTCAGATATGAAGAAAATCAGGGCTGTTATTGAAAAATATCTTTTAAACAGGGACAAATTTTGGGGGCAATATGGTATCCCCAGTGTGGCTTTCGATGGTGCTTCTTATAACGGAATGAAAGACGGCTATTACTGGCGCGGACAAATCTGGATGATTAACAATTATTCTGCCCTGGAAGTATTATTTCGCTATGGCTATAGTAAAGAAGCGGAGAAACTTCACGGCAGAATTCTTAAGACGATTTATCGTTCCGGTGGATTGTATGAAACTTACAATGCCGTTAACGGGGCAATTGGTTGGAGTTCGCGCGGCCCCGGTGATCCTTCCGTAATGCAGTTTGGCATGTCATCGGGGTGGGCAACCCAGATTGTTTTCTGCCGCTATCAGCATTTTCGTTATATATTCCCTGAAACAAAGGAAATCAGCGGCCATATTCAGTGGGCGACAACAATAGACCGTGAACCGGTTCTTTCCCCGCCCAGTGTTGAAATCAAACCCCGGAAAGCTGTCCTGCAGGTCAACTTGCCCGGTAAAATTTCTTATAATGTTCCCAGGATTATTTTAAATAGTGGTGACGGGAAACCTTTACTGGAATCAATGCATCTAAGGCTGCGCTTTGAAGATAGCAACGGTTTTGTCGGGCAGGATGATTTGATTGATTTTATATGGCGGGGCGAAAAGTTTCAGGTAAGGCCCGGTAAAGACTATCACCTGAAGCCATTTGCTTCATCCGGTAAAATTAGTAGTGTTTGAATTAAGAAAAGGGATTGCTGTCTTAATAATCTTCTAAAAAGCAGTTGTTGCAGGAGGTCATAATTTGTTATTTAGTTTGTTTGCCCGGGGCTTGATTTTTATGATATTTATTTCAGGTTCGCTCGTCATTGGTTATTCTATAACCCGTTTAATTGCCTACCTGATTCCATATCCCCAGTTCAGCGAAATATTTCTCTGGTCCGGGGCAGTTATGCTTTCTGCGGTTATGCTAATGGGAGTTGCCTATTCCTATGTTTACAAGGGTTTCGGTTCGCAGGCAGATATAACCCGACGTAATCCGACAGCAGGCAATAAAGTAGTATTGACATTTGATGACGGCCCCAGTGAGGCTTTTACTCCCGAGATATTAAAAATACTTGCTGAAAAAAAAGTTTTTGCCACTTTCTTTCTGGTCGGCAAGCATGTTGAACAGTATCCAGAAATTGCCAGACAAATTGTCGACCAGGGTCATGAAGTTGGGAACCATACTTACGGGCATATCACCGTGCCGAACTCGCCCCCTCCCCAGCTTACTGCCCAGATTATGCGGACAAACCTGATTATTTTGCAGCAAGCCGGGACATATCCACTTTATTTGAGGCCCCCCAGGGGTTTGTATGATATGCGCATGCGGCGTATTGCTAAATTATTGGGGCAGGAGCTGGTTCTCTGGAGCCTTTCTTCTCAGGATTGGCACCCACGGGCGACCACTGCCGGAGTAATCCGGCGTGTTCTTGATCGGGTATCGCCCGGTGATATAATTCTTTTTCATGACAGTGGTTCTCTTCTTAATAGTGAAGGCTCCAGCCGCCGGCCGACAGTTGAAGCTCTTGGGCCTATAATAGACGGTTTGAGAGAAAAAGGTTTGGATGTTGTTAAGCTGGAGGATTTTTTGGCCCTTCGCAAATAACAAGTGGTTCGCTCCTGCTGCCCTATCATTGAAGAAACTGTGTTCTTTACATAATATCCGGTTGTCCGTATTTCACGCCAAATGTGTCAACGGTTATTGTTTTTATCCTCTCATCGTCAAGAGGTTTGTCCCTGTGGTCGGTTGGTACGGATACAATACGATCTACTTCATCCATTCCTTCGACAACCCTGCCGAAAGCGGCATATTCACCATCTAAATGGGAGGCATCTGCAACTGTAATAAAAAACTGTGATCCGGCAGAGTCGTTATGTTGTGAACGGGCCATGGCAATAACGCCGCGACTGAAATTTAACTTGTTGGGATGTTTGTTCGCCGAGAATTCCCCCTTAATTTTATAACCCGGGCCACCTGTTCCGGAACCAAGAGGGCAGCCCCCCTGGATCATAAAGCCGGGAATAACCCGATGAAACTTAAGCCCGTCATAAAAACTTTTTTCAGTCAGGGCAATAAAGTTTTTCACCGTATTAGGGGCATTAACCGGGTCGAGTTCAACCTTAACTTGTTTCCCGCTTTCCATTTCAATTACAGCCAGTGGATTTTGTGTGTTCATATTTTCTCCTTTCAGATTTTCAAACGATCGGAAACGACAGAAAAGCACTCATTTCCGGTTTTCCATGCCTTTTAGTTTTCCTGTTTTTCAATTCCCTCCTTTTCTGCTCTGTTTAGCTTAATATATTCATATGTGTGAGCGGCTATTATTTTTAATACAGTAAATATCGGAATGGCCAGGATAATTCCTAACAAACCGCCCAGGCGGCCAGCTACAAGCACAATAAGAATGATCGCCAGTGGACTTAAAGTAAGTTTGCGGCCCATAACCTGTGGTGAAATAATAAGACTTTCCATTTGCTGCACGATGACGATAACGATGATAACCAGCAGCATCATCAGCGGTGATTCAAGCAGACCGACTATAACGGCGGGGATAGCTCCGATAAAGGGCCCCAGGAAAGGTATGACGTTTGTAATCAGAATGAAGATAGAGAGGATCAGGGCATATTCCAAGCCGATTATTAAAAACCCAATATAGGCCAGGATTCCCACACATAGGCAGACAATGCCAAGGCCCTGGACATAAGAGCTGAGCAATTTATTCATTTCAGCCAGGGCGCTGTTGATGTTATCAGCGTATTCGGAAGGAGCGAAATGAGTGACAACTCCTTCTATCAGGCCCTGTCCTTTTTCTTTTAACATGTAATATAGCAAAAAAGGTATTATTATAACTGTTGTAAAAATATTAGCGGTAAAATCAAGGATCAAAGCAACACTTGTTGCAATTTGGGATAAAGCCCTGCTGGTCGCGCTGGCTATCTGATCGGTGATATTGTCAATATCCAGGGCATCGAGATCAATTAATTGGGCAAAAAAAGCGCTTTCTTCGATAACATTCAACAACTGTCTTGCTTCAGCTATTTTACCGGGAATATTTTCTACAAGTCTCGTGAATTCATACTGCAGGATTGGTCCGATTATAAGAAACAGCAGGACAAGAAGGCCGATAAAGACCAGGTAAATAATAGCGATAGACGCGGGCCGCGGCACCTTTTTTAAATGAAGCCAATCGACAAAGGGAAAAGTTATATAAAAAAGCGCTCCTGCAATAAGAAATGAGATAAAAAGAGCTTCAAAGGCAATGATAAAGGGCTGAAACACAAAAGTAATCTGGCTGCCGACATAGATAATTAAAAATAATAGCAGTATACCGACTCCGGTTTTAAAAAGTTTTGATTCCCACATGGCGCCTCCCCGTTCTTTTTCTTTATATTATACACATGCGGACCTAAACATTAAACCAAAAGCCGACATTTTGTCTTCATGGGGTCCGGTCTTGAAATATTTTTGCGCATTCCCTCTATTAACTGGAGCAAGAATTTGCAGTATAATTATTAATGAATTGCAAACTTTGTTGTTAGCAAGCTGAAGTTGATGTTATTGCTTCAGTAAAGATATTAAGCTAAGGAAGGCCAGGGCTATGCTGCAGTAATTACTGCTACTGGGGGTTGTGATCGGTCCCAATAAATTTTCCGTGGTCCTGGCTTTGGGTGCGCTGGGAAAAGCTGCCCTGCGTTACAGGATGATCCTGGTTTTTGGTGTTCTTGAATTTGTGGCGCCCCTGCCTGGTAACAGTTCACACTATTCTATTATTTCTTTTGCAGTCTAGTTGTATCACTTAAAGTGCAAATATACCACCATAAAATAAAAATAATTAAAAAGAAACCCATGCTGTTAAGGCGGTCTTCCTTGCCGGGGCAATTATGGATATAATGACTAATTAAGAAGACCGTGTTGGAAGGAAGTGAACAGATGCTTAAGAACAGTGAAATAGAAGCTGCAATGAAGGTCAGGCTGGATCCCGGGTTTTTCGAGATGCCTGAGTTTGCTCCGGGGGTAAGAAGGGCTCCTTCAAGGGGTTTTACCCTCAGCCGGCAGCAAACCGAGACGGCTTTAAAAAATGCGCTGCGCTATATTCCTGAAGAATATCATCAAAGGTTAGCTTCTGAATTTCTTGAAGAATTGACGACCAGGGGTCGTATCTATGGTTATCGTTTTAGACCGGTCGGTAGTATAAAAGCAAAACCGATTGACCAGTACAAGGGCAACTGTATTGAAGGCAAAGCTTTCCAGGTAATGATTGACAATAACCTTGATTTTGATGTAGCCCTTTATCCCTACGAACTGGTTACCTACGGGGAAACAGGACGGGTCTGCCAAAATTGGATGCAGTACCGCTTGATAAAAAAATACCTGGAAGTGATGACAGAGCAGCAGACCCTGGTGGTGGAATCCGGTCATCCGCTGGGTCTTTTTCGTTCCAAACCCGAAGCTCCGCGGGTGATTATTACTAACTCCCTTATGGTTGGAATGTATGACAATCCTGAAGACTGGAATGTGGCCGAGCAGATGGGGGTGGCCAATTACGGTCAGATGACGGCAGGCGGTTGGATGTATATCGGCCCGCAGGGCATTGTGCACGGCACTTTTAACACTATTTTGAATGCCGGCCGTCAAAAACTGGGCCTCAAAGCTGACGAAGATTTAAAAGGGGTGCTTTTTGTTACTTCCGGCCTGGGTGGAATGAGCGGGGCCCAGCCGAAAGCGGTTGAGATTGCCGGGGGTATTGGCATTATTGCAGAAGTTGACCCTTCGAGGATTAAAACGCGCCACGAGCAGGGTTGGGTCAGTGTGATAACCGATGACCTGGGTGAAGCTTTTCGTAAAGCTCTCGAGGCAAAAGAGGCAGGGAAGTCTCTTTCTATAGCATATCATGGTAATGTTGTTGATCTGCTGGCTTATGCTGTAAAACATGAACACGAAATAGATTTACTTTCAGATCAAACATCCTGCCATGCCGCCTATGACGGAGGGTATTGCCCCCAGGGTTTAACCTTTGAGCAGCGTACGGAACTACTTCAGAAAAACCGGAAGGAATTCAAAATAAATGTTGACCAATCCCTGCACAAGCACTTTGATTTAATAAAAATCCTGACTGAAAGGGGCACCTACTTTTTTGACTACGGCAATTCTTTTCTTAAAGCAGTATTTGATGCCGGGGTTAAAGAAGTGGCTAAAAACGGTTTTGACGCAAAAGACGGTTTCATATTTCCATCCTATGTGGAGGATATAATGGGTCCCGAGCTTTTTGATTACGGCTACGGTCCTTTCCGCTGGGTTTGTCTCAGCGGTAATCCTGAAGACTTAAAGAAAACCGATCGGGCAGCGATGGATTGTATCGATCCGAACTGCCGGGGTCAGGACCGCGATAATTATGTGTGGATCAGGGATGCTGAAAAAAACAACCTTGTTGTCGGTACCCAGGCTCGCATTCTTTACCAGGACCAGGCCGGGCGCACTAAAATCGCCCTCAAGTTTAACGAGCTGGTTCGTAATGGCGAGACAGGGCCTATTATGCTGGGGCGGGATCACCATGATGTCAGCGGCACTGATTCGCCATTCCGGGAAACTGCCAATATCAAAGACGGGAGCAATGTGATGGCCGAGATGGCCGTCCAGTGCTTTGCCGGAAATGCAGCCCGCGGGATGAGCCTGGTAGCCCTGCATAATGGTGGCGGAGTGGGTATTGGCAAAGCTATAAACGGTGGCTTCGGAATGGTTTTAGACGGAAGTGCAAGGGTTGACCGCATATTAAATACGGCCATGCCCTGGGACGTTATGGGCGGGGTGGCTCGCCGCGCCTGGGCCCGCAATGAAAACTCGATTACCACCGGTATTGAATATAACAGGGATAACTCTGATACAGATCAGGTAACCCTGCCTTACCTTGCCGATGGAGATATGGTAAAAGCCGCTGTCGGCAAAGCATTTAATAGCATTGGGGATAAGTAATAAAAAGCTACAATAGCAATAAATCGGAACAAATATCTTTTCTTCGAAGAATGAGGTCAAGTGAAGATATTAAACTTCAAAAAGCGATACCCGTCATGGCGCACTGATTGATAAGCGAGGGGCTTTAATAGCAGCCCTGATCCAAAAATGGCTTCTGTTTAAGTTACAGGACACTATACATTAGGAGCGTGTTCAGATGAGAGCAACCTTAATGATAAAAAATGCTGCCCAGGTGGTAACATCCAGGGGTGCTTCGGAAGTTCCCCTGACGGCAGAACATCAGGGTGAGGTCACGGTTTATGAGGACGGGGCCGTGGCCGTGGCAGGTGATAACATCGTGGCGGTGGGAATTACCGGGGAACTCCTCGAAAAGGTAGAAGTTGATTCTCAAACAAAAATTATTGATGCCGGTGGCAAGGTAGTTTTGCCCGGCCTGGTAGATCCTCATACGCATGTGGTGTTTGGCGGTTCGCGGGAACATGAACTGGCTTTAAAACTGGAGGGAGTTCCTTACCTGGAAATACTGGCCCGTGGTGGCGGTATATTAAACAGTGTGGAAGCGACCCGTGCTGCTTCAGAAGAAGAGCTAATTAAAGCGGGCATTAAGTACTGCCGACAGATGCTGGTCCAGGGAACGACTACTGCCGAGGCGAAAAGTGGTTACGGGCTATCAACAGAGGCAGAAATAAAAACCCTTCAGGCTGTTAAACAGGTCGACAGCGCTCAGCCTGTAGATCTTGTTCCCACCTTTCTTGGCGCCCATGCTGTGCCCGGGGAATATAAGGGGGAGCCTGATCGCTATCTTGACCTGGTTATCGATGAGATGCTTCCCCTGGTAGTGGGGAAAAACCTGGCCCGCTACTGCGATGTTTTCTGCGAAGAAGGAGTGTTTTCAATAGAACAGTCAAGGCGGGTTTTATTGGCTGCCCGTGATATGGGCCTCGGACTTAAACTGCATGCCGATGAAATTGCGCCCCTGGGCGGAGCCGAACTGGCTGCCGAATTGGGGGCCGTGTCAGCCGATCATCTTCTCGTCATTTCGGACGAAGGTATTAACAGGATGGCTGAAAAAGGGGTAATAGCCGTTATACTGCCGGGAACAACATTTTATCTGCGAGAAGATCATTATGCCCCGGCCCGAAAAATGATCGAAGCGGGAGTGCCGGTAGCCCTGGCTACCGATTTTAACCCGGGTAGTTCGCCTAACAATAACCTGCAGTTAATTATTAATATTGCCTGTCTTTATTTACGGATGACTCCTGCCGAAGTGATTAATGCTATAACGATAAATGCCGCGCATGCTTTAGGACGAGCTGCTGAAATTGGCAGTATTGAAGTGGGCAAAACTGCGGATATGGTTATATTCGACGCGCCTAATTATGACTATCTTGCATACCGTTACGGGACGAACCTGGTCAGCAGGGTTATAAAAAATGGGCATGTAGTAGTGGAGGTGTAGTTTTCAGATGACAAAAATAGTTCAGTGTGTTCCAAACTTCAGTGAAGGACGCAGGGTGGAAGTAATTGAAGAGATTACCGGGGCAATAAAAAGTGTTGCAGGGGTAACCCTTCTTGACTACTCACATGATGAAAGTCACAATCGCTCTGTAGTTACCTTTATCGGAAACCTGGAGGGTGTTATCGAGGCTGCATTCAGGGGGGCGAAGAAAGCGGCCGAAAAAATTGACATGTCCAACCACAGCGGAGGGCACCCACGGATGGGGGCCACCGATGTAATTCCTTTTATCCCGTTAAAGGGAGTAACGATGGAAGAATGCATCCAGATGGCAGAACAGTTAGGCCAGAGGTTGGCCGATGAGCTGAATATCCCGGTTTATCTCTATGAAGAAGCTGCTTCTAAGCCGGAAAGAAAAAATCTCTCAGATGTGCGACGTGGGCAATTTGAGGGTTTAGTTGAATCGATCAAAGAACCAGATCGCAAACCTGATTTTGGCCCGGCTGAAGTCCATCCCCGGGCGGGGGTAACTGCTGTTGGGGCCAGGCCGCCATTAATTGCCTATAATATCAATCTTGATACGGCTGAGGTATCAGTGGCCAAAAATATTGCCCGGGCAATAAGAGGCAGCAGCGGAGGTTTCCCCTCGGTTAAAGGGCTGGGGATTATGATCGAGGAAACCGGAAAAGCCCAGGTAACAATTAACGTTTGCGATTATAAAAAAGTGCCACTGCACCGTATATTTGAACTGGTTAAAAGAGAAGCAAAGCGCTATGGAGTTTCAGTAACTGGCAGTGAAGTAATCGGCCTGGTACCGCTCGATGCCCTGGTTGATGCAGCAGAATTTTACTTGCAGGTAAATGGTTTTGAACGCAGCCAGGTTTTAGAGAATAGATTATTGGAGTGATAAAATGAGAAATAAACTACATCAAAATAATGATAGCCTCGATAGCAGCAACAGCTTGAGTGGTGGTCTAAACGGCAGTTTTAAAAAACCTGATTTAAAAGCGGTAATGCGTCTATATATCTTTATATTTGTCCTGCTCCTGACCTTCGGGGCTTTGGCACAGACTATGCACTTCGAAATTGGAATGATCGTGACCCAGGTAGTTTTAATTCTTCTGCCTGCTCTCATTTTTCTGCAGAGATACAGGGTTGACATGCTTCAGTTTTCCCGCCTTTATCCGCTCCAGATAAAATATGTTCCGACAATAATTGTCCTGGCAGCATCAATGTGGGCGCTTAACATGATTATTGCCGCCGGCCTGGTAACCGGCTTGATGGAATATGGTTATGAACCGATTGCAGTTCTCGAACCCCCGGCAACTTTCCAGGAATATTTAATACTTCTGCTGGTGTTGTCTGTTTTTGCCGGGATTTGTGAAGAGGTTTTGTTTCGGGGGACAATAATGCCTTCTATGGAAGAACACGGCCTGGTACCGGCAATTGTTTTCAGCTCGCTGCTTTTTGCGCTCTTTCATATAACCTTTCTCAACCTTGTCACCACCTTTATTCTGGGTATTGTCATGGCCGTTGTAGTTATTAAAACCGGTTCCCTGTGGGGTGGAATACTATACCACATGCTAAATAACTTTATAGCAGCTACATACCTTTATTTTGCAGGGCAGCAGGAAGCAGCATCAGAAGTTAATCCGCAGGATTACTGGGTGCTCCTTCCCCTGGGTATCATTGCTCTTGCCGGATCTTACTATAGTTTACGTTTGCTGCAAAAGCAGTCAGGGAGAGAGCCGCTTCTTAAAAACCGCAAAAACTGGCTGCCTCGCGGTTGGTTTAGCAGGTATTTTGTGATTGCGTTAATTCTATTTTTGATAATGGCTTTACTAGAGTTTGCGATCGGTTTTAACTGGTTGGGATTACCCGAGTTATAATTAAATTTGCAAGGAGGTTTACATCATGGGTTTGGAAGGAAAACATGTTGCTATTCTGCTTGAAGAGATTTATGAAGATCCTGAATTCTGGTATCCTTACTACCGCTTTTTAGAGGCCGGGGCGAAAGTAACGGTTATTGCCCCCGAGGTAAGAGAGTATAAAAGCAAGCATGGGTTTCCAGCCAGGGCTGATCTGGCAGC
>SKZS01000096.1 GCA_007127255.1 Syntrophomonadaceae bacterium
CCATGACTATTGATATTAAAAGCCGGGCAGAAAATGCAAAGGATGTTGATAATTTGAGGTGTGTGGGCTGCGGTCACTGCATCGATATTTGCCCCACAAACACCCTTGCTTACCAGACCAAGTTCCTGGCTAAAATTGGGAAATAATAAATTTTTGTTTCTATTAATCCAAACCGGAAGCCTGCACACCGGAGCAGATCAAGGAATGTCACGGGGATGAGAAAGACCACCCTTGCGAATGTGAGAAGAAAGAATAAGACCATGATGATATAGCTTTTGTAAAAGAAAAGTTTTTCGAAAAAATAGAGTATAGACGGTGATCAGAGATTATTCATTTAAAGGGTAAAAAGAAAACCATTTTATCCGTTCTGAAAATATTCGGGACTGTTCTACTAACCTTATTTATTGTCCTGAGCATTATCCCATACCTGCTGCCTTTGCGAGCCCTGCCCGGCCCTCCCTTTGAGCCACTTTTTGAAAATAGCGAGTTAACAACAACTGAAAATATTAAGCTGCACTACCGCCAGTGGGGAGCAGGTAATTCTGAAAAGGTCCTACTGATCCACGGCTTTGCCGGCTCAACCTTTTCGTGGCGTTATACGGCCCCGGCGCTGGCGGCAGAAGGTTACCGGGTTATCGCGGTTGACCTGCCCGGTTTTGGCTTAAGCGAGCGCAGTTTAGACTTTACTCCAACTGCCGAAAAAAGAGCTGAACTGCTATGGAACCTGCTGGACTCACTGGAACCCGGTTCTGATTGGCACCTGGTTGGCCATTCGATGGGCGGCGGTGTAGTGTCAGCCATGACGCTGCAGAAACCGGAGCAGGTTCAAAGCATCAGCCTGGTCGCCGGAGCAATCCCCGATTCCAGCCGGGGGCGTTCCAGCTGGATTTATTATTATCCACCTTTGCAGCGGACAATCCGGCACCTGGCAACCCGGGTTTTGCTCACAGAAGAAAACGTTGAAAGTGCGCTGGCATCTGCTTACGGCAGGATACCTTCAGAAGATGAATTTGAGGGATACTACCATCCCCTGCTGATTAGGGATACCGATGCCGCCCTAATAGAGATGCTCAAAACCAGGGAAAAGAACCTGCTAAGTGAAATCAATTCTTTAAAAATGCCGGTAATGCTGATCTGGGGCGAAGAAGATGCCTGGGTACAAGTAGAAGAAGGCCATAAGCTGGACAGCCTCCTTCCTGACTCAGAGCTGGTTATTATGCCGGACGAGGGGCACTGTCCGATGGAAACCAAGCCGGAAGAGTTCAACAGCATTTTGCTGAGATTCTTAGATGAAAGTTACTAAAACGTTTTTTCAGCCCGAAAACAAGGGCACTCCGCATCTTTTGGCTGCTTCAACCAGCTTTTTATCCAGGGTAGCTAACGGACATACACTTTGAATAGCCAGGTCAAGATAAGCGGCATCATAGGCAGAGATGTCATTTGCCCTACCTAGAGCTAAAATCCGGGACATCGACTTCTTGTGATCTTCAACAGCAACTTCAATTGGCAACTGGTAAAGGAGGTTAACAAAGCTGCAAACATCTTCGTTGCTCAACCTACCACGTTTTTCAGCTACAAGTAAAACATTGCTTACCTCTAAACTCCAGATAGCCGGTACTATTAATCTTATTTCCGGCAATTGATCAAGGATATGATCTGCATAAGCGCTAATCTCATCTTCAAATAGCCAGGACATAACTACAGAATTATCAACCACCAAGGCTTCTTCTCTCATCAGCGCCTGCCTTGCTCAATCATTTTACGAATAGATAAATCTCCTGCACATTTCCCTTTTCTTAGATGACGCAGTTTACTGATAACTTCTTTTAGATCAGTCTTGTCAACAGGATCATAACTATGTAAAACTGCAACAGGTTTGCCATGCCTGGTAATAATAACAGAGTCGCCTTCAGCCACTTTCTCAACCCACCTGGTGAAGTGCGTTTTGGCTTCGTAAATTCCCACTTTCTTCATGACAGCGCCTCCAAATTTCTAGTCTTTATCTAGTCTAAATTATGCATTGGTTTTTGTCAAGCAGCTGTAAAAAAGAAATAAAGTAAATGCGCGGCTTTAACTTAAATAAAATAAAGCAGGCTGCGGTTACTATTTAGCAATACACAGCCTGCCTCTATTTCAGCACTACCTTTTTAGCTTATTACTGTTCCGGTATTGCCTTCCAAAGCTTCAACCGATTTAGAGAGTGAGGTAATTATCGCCTTCTTGCCGGGGTTTTCCTTCACATAGTTCACCGCTGCCTGCATTTTCGGCAGCATGCTGCCCGGAGCAAAGTGGCCTTCTTCTATGTACTTTTCAGCTTCTTCAACTGTTACCTGGTCCAGTTCTTTTTGGTCAGGCTTGTTAAAATTCAGATATACCTGATCCACTTCGGTTAAAATCAGCAGGTAATCAGCCTCAATTTCTGTGGCCAGCCTGGCTGCAGCAAGGTCCTTATCTATAACAGCTGCTACCCCTTCCAGCGAATCATCAGGGTGCTCTATAACCGGGATACCACCGCCACCCGCGGTGATAACAATTGTTGTATCCCACAACTCTTTCAGGCAGGGAAATTCTACTATCCGCTTTGGCTGCGGTGAAGCGACCACTCTTCGCCAGCCTCTTCCGGCATCTTCTTTTAATTCGTACCCTTTTTCCTTTGAAATCCTGGCTGCCTCTTCTTCAGAATAGAAGGAGCCGATCGGTTTTGTGGGATTATCAAAAGCCGGATCATCTTTATCAACTACTACCTGGGTAATGATTGTTGTAACTGGTATATCTCTTTTACGCTTTAATAATGCCATCCTGAGAGCCTGCTGGATCTGGTAACCTATATAACCCTGGCTCATGGCACCGCAAACATCAAAAGGCATCACAGGAACAACATCTTCAGCTGCTTCACTGGCAAGCACTATATTACCGATCTGAGGCCCGTTACCATGGACAATAGCCAGCTCATAATCCTGGTAGCTCATTTCCGCTAGATATTCAACTGTTTCTTTGACTACCTCCAGTTGGGCTTCAGCTGTAGGGGGGGTGCCTTTCCTCAAAAGGGCATTACCACCCAGTGCGACAACAATTTTTGCTTTTGCCATTTCTTACCTCCTAAAATAGATGTTGAAAAGCTTAAGTATATTACCAAATTATCCTGGTTCAATTATGGCAAATAAGTATTACTTAGATTATACCACCTATCCGCCCCAGGTAAACCGATTTACAGGCAGATCATTAGACATTGAAACTTTATTCTATTTAAAAGTCAGGATAGCAAATTGAAACATTTTGGAGTAGTAAGCCTGACATTCTATGAGTAAAATGATAGTGGGGAGATCTTAGAAGAAAGTTTATCTAAAAGCAGGAAAAGAAAGACCTCACTTGTTTACCTAATCGAATAACCTGGTGATATAATGTATCCAGAAAAGGAGGAAGATAGTATGGGCAAAGTTGAAGTTGGCGATACTGCAAAAGATTTTCTGTTAAAAGATCAAAATGATCAGGAAATATCCCTGCGGAGCCTCTCGGGCAAAAAAATCCTGCTTTCCTTTCACCCCCTGGCCTGGACAAG
>SKZS01000162.1 GCA_007127255.1 Syntrophomonadaceae bacterium
GTGGAAGCGATGCTGGAAGATAAACCGGATATGGTTATTTCAGGCATTAACAGGGGCAGCAACCTGGGTACTGATGTTCTTTATTCAGGAACTGTATCGGCAGCCGTGGAAGGATTACTTCTAGGCATTCCTTCGGTTGCGGTGTCGCTGACCGGCAATGGAGACAGCCTTAGTTTTAAGTACGCCGCCCGCCTGGTCAGCAATATGGTCCCGCAGCTGCTTGAAGGCGATATAGAGGCATCAACACTGATCAATATAAATGTTCCGGTCAATGTTGATGAAATCAAAGGGGCGCGGGTTACAAAACTTGGCACCAGGCGTTATCAGAATGCATTTGAAAAACGGACTGATCCACGGGGAAGCCATTACTACTGGCTGGCCGGAGAGCTGGTAAAAGACGATCCGGAAGATAATGATAATGATAATGATACTAAGGCAGTACAGGAAGGCTACATATCAATAACCCCTATTCACTTCCAACTAACCGATTGGGACGCTATGCCCTCCCTGGAAAAACTCATTAAGGAAATGACTTTGTTTTAGGTAAAGACCTCTGATCCCCTTGTGAAACGGATTTTTCAGCTTGAAGGAAAGGAGTGGCTCTGATGGTTGTAATGGAACCTTTTGGTAACAATTGCTACCGCATCCCCCGCCGGGGTAATATGAAAGCAGACGTTTTAGTTTATCTTAACCGCGAACTTTACGCCTCTTTTAGTGAAGATCAATCTTTGCAACAGCTAATTGATGCTGCTTCACTTGATGGTGTGATCAGCCCGGTTATCGGCATGCCGGATATCCACAGCGGTTTCGGCCTGCCAATTGGCGGGGTAATGGCCATGGATGCCCGGGAAGGTTTAATTTCTGCCGGAGCAGTTGGTATGGATATCAATTGCGGTGTGCGTTTACTGCGAACCAGTATTGATGCTGCCGAAACTGATAAATCAGTGTTAAGGCGGTTGATTGAAGGGATTCTCAGGCGGGTGCCAAGCGGTATAGGTCAGAAAAGCAGGCATTCAAAGATATTTGGCAGGCATCTTGAGTCAATTTTGCACCGGGGAGTACCTTTTATAATTGAGCTTGGTGTGGGAAGACCCGAAGATGTCAGCTGTATTGAAGACAGTGGTTGTTTAGAAGGCGCCGACATCAGGGCTGTCAGCAAAAAAGCCAGAGACCGTGGATTACAGCTTTCAACAATTGGTGGGGGAAATCATTTTATTGAGATTGGCGTTGTCGATGCAATATTTGATGCGACAGCAGCAGAAGCATATGGACTTGAGGAAGGTATCCTCACTGTGCTTATTCACACCGGGAGCCGCGGTTTTGGGCACCAGGTTTGCACAGATTATTCAAAAGCGATGAAAAACACGGCAAAAAAATATAGTATTGAGATTCCTTCAGCCGGCCTGGCAGCAGTGCCGATAAGGTCGAAGGAAGGTGAGGAATACTATGCAGCGATGACCTGTGCGGTTAATTTTGCATTTTGTAACCGCCAGTGGATTACTGATGATGTGCGAAAAGCTTTTGGTGAAACCCTGGGTGGGAATGATTGTGATTACGGTCTCGGCCTGGTTTACGACGTGGCACATAATACAGCAAAGTTTGAAACAATTGGCGAAAGAAATATGCTTATCCATCGTAAAGGGGCTGTCAGGGCTTTACCTCCCGGACATCAAATGAACCCGGAACCCTACCTGTCTACCGGCCACCCTGTTCTTATTCCAGGAAGTATGGGCAGCGCTTCCTATGTTGTCAGGGCGGCACCGGGAGTTGATAAAATATTTAATTCGGTTAATCACGGTGCGGGGCGGGTTTTATCAAGGACTGCCGCTAAGCGTGAAGTAACTGTTCAGCAGTTGAAAGAACGCATGGCTGATATACAATTATCCGGGACTAACTACCGGGCATATCTTGATGAAGCGCCGCAGGCTTACAAAAATATCGACCTGGTTGTTGAAACCTTAACCGAAATAGGCTTAAGCAGCAAAGTGGCGCGACTCAGGCCCCTGGCTGTAATAAAAGGCGAGGATTAAATACTGCTAAGAAAGAAGTGAACCGGACTGGAAGAAGCGAAAAAAGTTATTGAAGTTAAAGACCTGTCTGTAAGATATCCAGGTGGCATAGATGCTTTAAAAGGCGTCACTTTTTCGGTAGATGAGCAGGAAATATTCGGCCTGCTGGGTCCAAACGGAGCGGGTAAAACCACCCTGATCATGGTTTTGACCACACTTCTTAAACCATCGGGCGGCTCGGCTTTTTTAAACGGCTATGATGTTGCAAAATGTACAAACCAGGTCCGTATGAACCTTGGTTATGTTTCACAGGATCTGGCCATCGATGATGAGTTAACCGGTCTCGACAACCTCTGGCTGCAGGCCGGCCTTTATCATATGGATCGCTCCATCAGAAAAAAAAGAATTGATGAAGTGCTTGAACTCGTCGGTCTGCGCGAAAGGGCCGCTGATCGGGTCGATACTTACTCCGGGGGTATGCGTAAAAGACTGGATATCGCCTGCGGATTGATTCACCGCCCGGGCATATTATTCCTGGATGAGCCAACTCTCGGGCTTGATATTCAAACCAGGCATGAAATATGGCACTACGTGAACCGCCTGCGGGAAGAAGTAAAGATGACAATTTTACTAACCACTCATTACATGGATGAAGCTGATACACTCTGTCGACGCGCAGCAATTATCGACCGCGGAGAACTGAAAGCGATCGATACACCGGCCAGGTTGAAGCAGAATATTGGTGGCGGGGTAGTTGTTTTCAAGTTTACAGATGATGCCGATCCGCACCTGGTTGAAAAGGCGCTGGAAGTACTTAGAGAAAAAGAATTTGTCAAAGAAATTTCAAGCAATAGTGACGATTATATTTTGTTGACCAATGATAACGAGGAAGCCCTGCCTAAATTTTTTGCTGTACTGGAAAGATTTCCTTTAAGACTACAAAAAGTTACCTTAAAAATGCCTTCACTGGACGATGTTTTCCTCTATCATACCGGAGAACAACTGCGTGAGGGCAGTGTTTCTAAAGAGCAAATTGCCAGATCACGAACAAGCATGCACCGATTACGTGGTCAGCGCTAATTATGTTACTAACTCCGAGGTGGTAGGGAAGTGGATCTTAATTACGGATTAAGAGGGACTTATTATGTATTCTGGCGTGAAATGAAACGATTTTCAAGCCAGAGACTTCGAATTATGATGTCTGTAGTTCAACCCGTGGTCTGGTTGGTGTTGATGGGCAACATGATGACCAGGCTTACAGATAATCCTTTTACTGCAGAGATGCTGGGGGTTGATAACTATCTTGCTTTTATGGTTCCCGGTGTTATGATTATGACTTCCCTTTTTTCAGGGGTTTACGGTGGGATATCAATAATCTGGGATCGCAGGCTGGGCTTTTTAATAAAATTACTCAGCGCCCCGATTCCGCGTTACAGTATTGCTCTTGGCAAAATGTCTGCCCTGGTCATTCAGACTATGATCCAGGTCTCAATCATTGCCCTGCTCGGCAGTATAATGGGTGTTCTTTTTATAACCGGTCCCGGAGGTATAATAGTGGCCCTGCTCTTCTGTGGGCTTTTTTCGGCAATAATGAGCAGCATCTCACTTTTTCTATCAGCTTCGGTTAAAACTCCTGAAACACTTTTTGCAATAATTAACTTTTTAACCATGCCTCTTGTCTTTACCAGTAATGCCCTTTTCCCGACAGGGGCAATGCCTTCGTGGATTCAGTTAATATCCCGCTTTAATCCAATTACCTATGCTGTTGCTCCTGTGCGTGCCCTTGTTACAGGTGGTTGGGAGTTTGATGTTATTGTAAGCGGCGCGGCAATATTATTATTAATGCTTCTTTTTCTCCAGGGTGTAGTTTATTACCGTTTTGAAAAAGGGTCTTTATTGTAAAAACATATCAAGTGCATATTTTGTGAGAGGAGAAGAACTTTTGATGTTATATTTAAACGAAAAAGATATCATCAGGGCGGTTAGCCTCGATCAGGTAATGGATGCCATAGAGAATGCTTATGCCATCGATTTAAAAGGTGATTACCGGATGCCTCCCCGGATGCATGTAAAAAATGAAGATAATACTCTACTTTACATGCCCTGCTTTATGAAAAGTATATTTGGCACTAAATTTTTGAGCTTATTTCCAGGCAATGCAGCTAGGAACAAGCCTGTTATTCAGGGGCTGGTTCTTCTCAACTGTCCTGAAAGCGGTATGCCGTTAGCGCTTCTTGATGGAGCGACATTAACTGCGATCAGGACCGGTGCGGTAGGTGGAGTTGCTGTTCGGCACTTATCCCCAAAAAAATCTAAAACTGTAGGCCTGGTAGGAGCAGGAATACAGGGCTTTCGACAGGTGCTTTATGCCTGTGAAGCGAGGGACATTGAAGAGGTAAATCTTTTTGATTCATCAAGCACAAAATCAAGCGCGCTTGCCGGGGAGTTAGAAAAAATGCTCCCCGGTGTCAGAGTTAAAGAATCTTCATCGGTAGAAATACTTTTGAAAGCTTCTGAAATAGTGATAACCGCGACTCCGGCAGCCAGTCCTGTCCTCCCTGACGACCAGGATTTGCTTAAAGGCAGACTCTATATCGGAATAGGATCTTACAAACCGGAAATGAGGGAGTTTCCTGCGGCTCTGTACAGCCTGGTTGAAAAAGTATATATCGATACTGAACACGGCCTGGAAGAATCAGGAGACCTGATTACACCCCTGGAAAATAATTGGGTCAGGCACGATCAGATCATTAAACTGGGCAAAATACTCGGCAATAACGAAGCAGTGGGAAGTGAAGAAACAATCCTTTTTAAATCAGTTGGAATGGCGCTTTTTGATCTTGTCGTTTCAGAACTGATTTACAAAAAAGCCCTGGAAAATAACATTGGTACAGTGCTAGACTGATAAATCGAAGGAGTTAGAGATGAAAAAACAGCCCCCCAGTATTTTTAATGATGTTATCGGACCGGTGATGCGCGGACCGTCAAGTTCACACACTGCTGCCTCTGTCAGGATCGGCAAACTTGTCAGGCAGTTTTTCACTGCTGAAATAAAGAGTTTTAAAGTCGAATTTGACCCCGAGGGATCGCTGGCCTCAACTTACAGCACCCAGGGATCTGATATTGGCCTGGCTGGCGGTTTGCTGGATATGGATACTGATGATCCCGGTTTGGCAGGCTCGCTGGAAGCAGCAAAAAAGCGTGATATTAATATTAGTTTTAAAATTGTTGATTATCAGGCAAGCCACCCCAACACTTACAGGATTCAAGCAAAAGGAGAATCAGGCGAAGAAAACCATTTTATTTTTGTATCTACCGGTGGCGGCATGTTTGAACTGCAGAAGATCAACGGTCTCCCTGTTTCAATTTGCGGAGATTTTTACGAAAGCCTGCTATTTTTCAAAAATACCGAGCAGGCTTTACTTGATCAATACTGCAAAAAAATAGAAATGCTAATTAATGATCACGATTATTGCCTGATTGCCGCCGGCGGAAATGCCAGCCTTATTAATCTTAAAACCGGTTACCCCATCTCAGATCTTCAGCTAAGATTAGCGGAAATTGGCGTTAAGCTTGAAAGGGTTGTGCAGCTTGAACCTGTTCTGCCAATCCGATCAAGCAGGAATTGCCAGGTTCCTTATACCTGTGCTATAGATATTTTGCAGGAAGCTGAAACTGACAGGGGACAGCTCTGGGAAATGGCCTTAAAATATGAGGCGGCCCGGGGTAATATTTCAGAAAGTAAAGTGTTCGATATGAGTAAAAGCTTGACTGCAATTATGAAAGCTTCCATTAAAGAAGGACTGGCAGGCAGCGATTACAGCGATCGGATTCTTGGTCCCCAGGCTTATAAAATAGCTAGTTATTCAGGAAATTTAAGCGGAGGAGAACGAGATAAAAAAGTAATCGCTTATATTACGGCGATTATGGAAACAAAAAGCGCAATGGGTGTAATTGTTGCTGCTCCGACAGCAGGGTCCTGTGGCTGCCTGCCGGGCACACTTTTTGCCGTGGCCGAAGAATTGCAGTTTAATGATGAAGCTGTTTCAAAGGCCCTGCTGGCTGCAGGTTTGGTTGGAGTCCTGGTTGCATGGCGCAGCACTTTTGCCGCTGAAGAATGCGGCTGCCAGGCAGAGTGCGGTGTCGGCTCGGGGATGGCTGCAGCGGGCCTGGTCCAAATGCTGGGCGGGACAGTTAAACAAACTTTAGATGCATCGGCCATGGCTCTGCAAAATGTAATCGGTATGGTTTGCGATCCCGTTGGGGGGCGGGTAGAGGTGCCCTGCCTCGGGAAAAATATTATGTCCGGCTTCAATGCCATTGCTGCAGCTAATATGGTCCTTGCCGGGTATGAAAATGTAATCCCACTCGATGAAACTATAGGCGCAATGCATCAGGCAGGAACAATGATCCCGCCTGAACTGCGCTGTACCGGTAAAGCAGGCCTTTCCACTACTGCTACTGCCCAAAAGATTGAAGGTATATTAAAGCAAAAAAAACTTTAAAATGAAAGCAGTTATGTTATAATTAAAACATTGCTTTAAGCTGATCGGGTTGTTTATGAGCGAAAGGTATTGATTGGCAGCGGCTTATGAAACAAGAATTACTTAATACCTGACATCGTGTCAGGGTAAAAGATTTTGATCTAAGTATGATCAAAACTTAACAATTTTATAGAAGGAAATAACTAATCAATAGCGAAAATTACGTGTTGTGTATTTTATAGCCTGTAAAATACCTTTTTATGCCCGCAATGAATAAAACTTTAAGGAGGTGGAATATCTTTAGCTGCTCACTTTTACCGATTGACTTAAGTCATAGGTATAAGGAGGGAGATAAAACTAAGAAAGTTTTATCCGGGGGCAGTAGAATTATAAGCGTACTTGATTATTATTTTGTTTAAAATCTTGAACCTAATGGCAAATTAATAGAATATGCTGTAATGTAGTTCAGGAGAAAGAATGTGTAAAATTGATGAGGAGGTCTTTATGAGCATGAAGAAACACTGGATTTTAATGTTAGTTGCAGCAATGCTGGTATTCGGAGCATTTGGCTGTGCAGAAGAAGCTGCAGATCCTGTAGATGATCCTGTAGATGAATTTGAAGGAGAAGTATTAATCGGAATCATGGTTCCGACTACCGGTTCTGAAGCAGCTGACGGTACCGATATGGAAAATGCCGCCCTGCTTGCTGTCCAGGAAATTAATGACGCCGGTGGTGTAATGGGGCATAGGCTGGTTACTACCACGGGCGACGACGGTTGCGACCCGTCAATGGCAACCGCCGCTGCCAGCCAGCTGGTATCCGAAGAAGTTGTAGCTTTAGTTGGTGGTTACTGCTCAGGGGCCACCCTGCCAACCCTTGCTATTTATGGTGAAGCGGGAATTCCCTTTGTTATTGCAGCATCTAACGCGACCAGCTTGATTGATGAAAACCCGGGCTGGGGCTTTATGATTAACAGCACAGGCCTTGATCAGGCTGCAACTGCTGTTTCGCAGTTTGAAGCCCTTGGTGTCGAAACGATTGCCGTAATCGACTCCGGAGACGCATATTCCGCTGACTTAAAAGAACAAACTATTATTCAGTGGGAAGGTGCCGGTTATGAAGTGCTGGTTGACGATACAGTACAAAGAGGCGAAGTAGACTTTTCAGCCTTTGTCACCTCGATTATGGCCAACCAGCCTGACGGTATTTACTGGACAGGCTACCAGGCAGAAGGCGCGCTTTTGATCCGCCAGCTGCGCGAAGGTGGCTATGAAGGAGAAATTATCGTTGGCGATGGTTCAAGCGCCCAGGAACTGATTGACCTGGCCGGTGACGCTGCAGAAGGCGTATACTGCACAGGTCCGCCGCTTACCGATTTCCTGCCCGCTGCCCAGAGCTTTATCGAGGGTTATGAAGCTAACTTCCCGCGTGAACCCGGTGCATATGCAGCATTGATGTATGATGCGACTAATCTGCTGGTTGACGCCATGGAGCGCGCAGGATCCTTTGACAGCGCTGCGATCAGGGATGCTCTCGAAGCAACTGATGGTTTTGAGGGATTGGCAGGTCCGGTTATGTTCACCGAAGATAACACGCTTGCAAGAAGTAATTTCGTAGTGCTCGAAGCCAGGGACGGAAGATGGGCTCTGGCAGAGTAAGCCGCCTGAATATTAAGGACACAGGCCCGGTTTAACCGGGCCTGTATCTGCTTGAGAGGTGAACAGATGGCATTACATGAGATATTACTGCAGCAGCTTTTTAACGGTCTGCTAATCGGCTCTTTTTACGGACTGGTTGCGATCGGCTATTCAATGGTTTACGGTATTATTAAGCTTTTAAACTTCGCCCATGGCGATATCTATATGATTGGAGCTTTTTCTGGTCTAATATTTTTATCAATTGCCTCGCCTTACATTGGCGCAGGTTGGCCTTCCCTTATTTTGGGATTGTTGATAACCATGCTTCTTGTCGGTTTGCTGGGTGTCCTTATTCAGAGGGTCGCCTACAGACCGATGCTTAAAGCCCCCAGGTTATCAATTTTAATTACTGCCCTTGCTGTATCTATGATTTTGTATAACACGGTGATGCTGTTATCTGCCGGGCGTTATAGGGCATTTAACGTCGATATTAGCAGTGAAAGTTTTTATCTCGGAGCCCTGAGATTGACTGAAACCAGGGTTATACTTATTGTAGCCGCTTTTACTTTAATGTTCATAATGCACATGTTTATCACCAAAACAATGTACGGAAAAGCGATGCGCGCTATTGCCCTGGACAGGGATACCTGCCAGCTTATGGGTATTGATGTATTTAAAATCATTGCCCTGACCTTCTTTGTCGGCTCTGCGCTGGCTGCAGCCGCAGGTATTATGGCCGGTGTCTACTATGGCACTATTCATTTTTTTATGGGGTTTTTAATCGGCCTAAAAGCATTCACTGCTGCCGTTATCGGGGGAATTGGCATTATACCGGGAGCGATGCTTGGAGGGTTGCTGCTCGGGCTTTTGGAGGCTTTTGGGACACAGATTCCTTTTATCGGCACCGAGTGGAAAGACGTGTTTTCATTTGCCTTTTTAATACTGTTTTTAATTTTTAAGCCTAACGGCCTGCTTGGGCGCAGCGAAAGTGAGAGGATGTAGCGTTTATGGCAGAAACAAAAAATAAACATAAAATTAAGAACCCTTTTGAAGGTATCATAGAGAAGCTTTTCATGATATTTGAGAACAAAATCTACCTCTATGGTTTTTTTGCAGCCTTAGTTGTATTTTTAGTTATATTTCCTAACACTTCCAGCAGGTTCACCCAGGAAATTATGACAAATCTTTTCTTTTATGTGGTAGTTTGTCTCGGTTTGAATATAATTGTCGGCTATGCCGGATTGCTGCACCTTGGTTACGCTGCCTTTTTTGCGGTCGGCGCATATACGACAGGTATTCTTAGTTCAAGGATGGGTATGGATTTCTGGTTAACCATACCATTTAGTATTGTAGCAGCAGTAATTGCCGGGCTGGCAATCGGTTTTCCAACCCTGAGATTACGCGGTGATTACCTGGCTATTGTAACCCTGGGTTTTGGTGAAATCACCAGACTGACGATCAGAAACCTTGATGTTACCGGAGGAGCTATTGGGCTGATTGGCATTCAGCGTCCCGAGTTTTTCGGAATAACCCTGAACCAGATTTCACATTTTTACTACATGTTTTTTATCCTGGCCATCCTGGCAATAATAGTTTCTTACCGTCTTGAAAATTCCCGCATGGGCAGGGCCTGGGAATACATCAGGGAAGATGAAGATGCTGCAGCAGCGATGGGTATTAATGTTACGACATCGCGCCTGTATGCATTTATCATAGGTTCGGCATTCGGGGCGGTTGCCGGCTCATTTTTCGCCGCAAAAATGACGGCTATATCTCCTGATTCGTTTATGTTTATTCACTCGGTTATGTTTTTAATGGCCGTCGTGCTTGGAGGTATGGGAAAAATTCCGGGTGTTGTTCTCGGTTCGGTCCTTGTTGTTTTAATCCCCGAAGTTGCGAGGGGTATTGGTCCTTACCGATTGTTAATTTTCGGTTTTCTGCTTTTAATAATAATGCTTTACAGGCCTCAGGGAATTTGGCCGGAAAAACCAACTATATCAACTGACGAATAAATGAGGTGTTTAAGTGGCACTACTGCAAATAAAGGATTTAACCCTCAGGTTCGGCGGGTTGTGCGCTGTAAACGCTCTCTCGCTGGAGATTGAAGAAGGTTCGATCAGGAGCCTGATTGGCCCAAACGGAGCAGGAAAAACCTGTGTTTTTAACTGCCTGACCGGTTTTTACAAACCAAGTGATGGCGAAATGCTATTCCAGGGGGAGAGCCTGGTTAATAAAAAGCCGCATATTATCACATACATGGGCATGGCCAGAACCTTTCAGAACCTGCGCCTTTTTAAAAGCATGTCCGTTCTTGAAAACGTGATGTCCGGGATGCACTGCCGCACCAACGCGGCTTTCTTCACAACTGCTTTTAGAACAAAAGGGCAAAGAGAAGAAGAAAAGCATATTCGTGAAGTAGCCGAAGAATGCTTAGATTTTGTCGGTATTCTTAATAAGAAGCATTTCATTGCCAGCAACCTGCCTTATGGCGATCAGCGTAAAGTTGAATGGGCAAGGGCCCTTGCAACCCAGCCGAAATTGCTGCTGCTCGATGAACCGGCTGCCGGCTTAAACAAAGATGAGAAGTCGCGCCTTATCGATTTGATGCATAAGATTCGGGATAAGCGCGAAGTGACAATTTTCCTGATTGAACACGACATGGGTTTAGTAATGAAGATCTCGGAGAAAATATTCGTAATCGATTACGGCGTAAAAATTGCTGAAGGGACAGCGCAGGAAGTAAGAGATAACCCGAAAGTAGTTGAAGCCTACCTCGGAAAAGAAGAGGAGGAGGAAACTGCATGAACGAGCCAGTCCTCTCATTGAAAAATTTAGAAACCCGCTACGGTCAAATTTATGCCCTTAGAGGCATTAACATTGACGTGCAGGAGGGGGAGATAGTTGCTCTGCTTGGCGCCAATGGCGCCGGTAAAAGCACAACCCTGAAAACAATCTCAAGCTTGATCAATGCTTCATCCGGAAGCGTTATCTATAAAGGAGAAGATATAACTTACAGGCAGCCGCATAGTATTGTTGAAATGGGGGTTATTCATGTCCCTGAGGGGCGCATGATATTTAAAGAATTGACGGTTAAAGAAAACCTTGAACTGGGTTCTTTTACCCTTCATGACAATGATATTCGCAAAAAAAGGCTGGAACGCGTTTACGAGTTGTTTCCTGTCCTTGGGGAAAGACAGCAGCAGATGGGCGGTTTTCTTTCCGGTGGCGAGCAGCAAATGCTGGCCATGGGCCGCGCTTTAATGACGGAACCAAAACTACTGCTATTAGACGAACCTTCCATGGGTCTTGCACCGCTTATTGTAAAAAATATTATGGATATAATCAAGCAAATTAACAAGGAGCAGGGAACAACAATTCTTCTTGTTGAACAAAACGCCAAGGCTGCCCTCAAGTTTGCCAATCGGGCCTATGTTTTGGAAACCGGCGAGATTGTTATGGAAGGCAGCGCGGAAGAGATGAGTAAAGATGAAAGTATTGTCAAGGCTTATCTTGGAGAATGATGTTAGAATAATGATGAGGTCGAGTTAACACGGATGCAGTTCTATAGAAACGTCTCTGCAGTAATTATCACCTTGCTGGTAATTGCTGTTAGTGGGTTGCCTGCAGGGGCGAATGAAAATGCCGGCACGGTATACTATTTCTGGGGATACTGCCCAACCTGCAGCAAACCTGAGGAACATGTTGATCTGTTCGAAGATTATCCGGTTAAGGTAGAGATTTATGAAGTTTTCCAGGATGATGAAGGCCGTAAAAAGTATGAACAGATCAGTGAAGAACTGGGTATTGAAGTTCGCGGTTTTCCGACCCTTGTCTACCGGGACCAGTTTTGGCTTGGTTTCTCAGAAGCAGTCCAGGAAGATATTATCAATGCCATTGAAACAAACCTTGAAGAAGGAGAAACTGCAGATCGAAGGAATGTCTTGGATCTGCCCTTAATTGGAGAGGTAGATCTGTATGCCTCACCAATATTACTCAGCACTTTTATCATTGCTTTTCTCGACGGTTTTAATCCCTGTTCACTTTTCGTTTTGACCTTTCTGCTGGCCATTATTATTCATTCTGCCTCCAGGAAAAGAATTTTTCTGGTTGGCTTTACTTTTCTGCTGGTTACTTCTGCTGTATACGGTCTCTTTATCCTGGGAATCCTCAATATTATGGTTTTTGTTGCCCAGCTCTTCTGGATAAGCTATATCGTGGCAGCAATAGTTATATTTTTAGGCCTGGTAGCCATTAAGGATTTTATTTTGTTCAAGGAAGGTCTGACATTTTCCATACCGGAGAAATATAAAAGCAGGTATTATCAACAGGTTCGCAATATATTTTACACTGAATCGGTTATTCCAATGATCACTGCAACTGTTGTTATGGCCCTTGGCATTGCCCTGGTAGAGCTGCCGTGTACTGCCGGCTTTCCCTTTATCTGGAGTTCGCTGATTGCCGAACTCGACCCGGGACTTACATATTTCATAACCCTATTTTTAGTCTATATAATTACTTACCTCTCAGTTGAGCTGGTTATCTTTTTTGTGGCAGTGATCAGGCTCCGCTCCATTAAAATGACTGAAGAGCGAGGGCGCCTTTTAAAGCTAATTGCCGGTAGTCTAATGCTGGTTTTAGGACTGATCTTGATGATCGACCCAACCTACATGGAAAGCATGATTGGCATAATTGCTGCTTTTGGCGCCACTGCAGCCCTTGTCCTGTTTTTGTATTGCGGCCGCAGACTTTATGAGAACAGGAGGGGTTCTAAAGCATGACATGGAAAATACCTGAAAAATGGCA
>SKZS01000027.1 GCA_007127255.1 Syntrophomonadaceae bacterium
CCGCATGCATGGAAACAGTTAACTTTCAGGTTCTAAGTTCAGGGCTTATGAGCCTTAAACCATCTTGACTCGTTATGGAATAACGGCTTAATTGCCAACCCTTTCCCAGGCGTCGTCCCAGGCGCCTCTTTCTTCAAGGAACTGGGCCATGCCCTCATGAACAGGGATATCGGGATTCGCGCGAATTCCGGATACCTGCATGCCGACGAAATCAGCGGCCAGTGGTCCGAAGCCGGGTTCATATTCTGCCAGCCGGTCGGCTGCCGCTTCGAAAATCTCCAGCTTCATTCTTACAAATTCAGCAGGAGTATCTGCCATTACGTTGTAAGCGAAAAGAATAGGTACCGCTTTATAGGTATCTGTTCCCACATCGGTGGAGAACGGAACCGTTGCATCGATTTCTACTACCGAGAGGCCCGCTGCTTCAAGTGTTGCCACTTCTTCATCACTTGGGCTAACTGCATAAAGTTCGTCTGCCATTCTCATTTCTGCTTCTCGTAAGTAGGTTGGCAGGGAAAGGCCGGCGGTAGTATAAATAGCTGCGCCCGAGATAGAGCCGTCTCTAAGGGCATCTGCTACCATACCCGAGTCTATCTCTTCATGGGCAAAATCTAAGTCTAAAGCGTTAAAGATACGGCCCATATTCAACCAGTTCATGTAACCGGCAGGTGTGAAGAAAACAGGTTCTCCACTCAGGTCGCCCCAGCTTTGGAATTCATCTGCGCGATCCTTGTGAACAGCGAGTGAAGTCTCCATTGGGTAAGCGTAAAAGCTGTGAACCAGCAGTTCAGCATCTTCTCTTGCCGGCCAATCTTCATAGCTGTAAGCGGCTTCCGCGGCATAAACCTGGGTCATTCCTACATCAGCGGTGTAGGCAATATCGCCGTCCCCTTCCATGGCTGCCTTCATACCGGCGCCGGTTGCCGGGAACGGGTGAATGGTAACTACATACTGCTCAGGAAGTTCGCGGTTTAATTCTTCAACCATCAGGCTGGCGACAGAATAACCATATGAACCGACATCGGCAGTGTTCCACCTGATAGAGATTCGACCAACGGGTTCCTCCACCGGTTCATCAGGGTCTACAGGTGGAGGCGGTTCTGCCGGGGCACAACCGGCGATTGTAAACGCAAAAAGCATTAACCCCACCAGTATTAATCCAAACATCACTTTAAATTTAGAATTACTAAGCATTTTCTTACCCCCAGTTTTTTAATTAGCTACTTACTCATAGTTGTCCGTACTAATGACATGGTATTATCTTTTAAATATCCAGGCCAGTTCTCACCTCCCCACAGCTTAGAGTAAAATAGCTCCTGAAACTGTAGCCTGAAGTTCTTGTTGTGCGTATTTGCAGATAGCAGGAGCTGGTACTTTTGTGATCATCGCTTGGTAGCGAATCAACTTATTTGATCAGGGTCTTAATATTAAACAAAAGCCACTACATTCAACTATTTGATGCTTAGTCTAATTGAGGGATCAGTTTAAATAATGTGTCTATTATACCTAAGAGTTTAAATATATGCAAGAGCAGAAATGATAAAGTTATTCTAAATATTATAAAGATATTACAATTTGTAACTTTGTAGCCTTCAGCAGCCTTTACTGTTAGTCGAAAAAAAAACTAAGTGATGAAAACATTGCAAGTGTAAAATTAGACGGTTACTTGAAACGTCTGTCAAAATAATGACCGGCGTAAAGTGCTCCCAGTGGATTATGGGCCAGAACGCGGTCTTTTACTGCCAGTACGGTTACAGGAGAATCTGCGTAGTGGATAAAAAGTGAGTCGTGACCGACGCAAAGACCTAAAATAACTTTTAAATCAACTTCTGCCTTGTTTAAAAGGTTGGCCTGCGCTACCGGGTTGCACATGGCTTCATGACGGCCCGGCCTTACTTTGTCTTCATCTTTGAGCCCCAGTTCTTCCTTGGGCACAGATCCAGCCTTACAGATAGCAGAAATCATTTCAAAGCCGTTTTGCGTCATAATCTCGTTAAAACGATTTGCTTCACGGCGCAGCCCGATACAAAAAGCTAAACCGATTCGGCTATAATTTGCGCGACGAGCAAAGGCAATAATTTCCTCAATCCTGGTCCAGCTGCAGTATCCTTCAGCTTCAACAAGCGCTGAAGTGCAGGCAACCTTTTGAACCATATTTTCTTCATATTCGTGTAAAGAGTTTTTTAAAAGATTATTCTCGTTGACCATTGGGCAGTTGTCAGGGGCCTTGTTTTTCAAACCGCTGCTGCAGGCCAGTGTTTTGCAAAGCGCGCATTCGGGAACTTTAATTTGTTTAGACATGAAATCACCTTTTCTTTGGTGTATTTACAAGCTTTCGGGTAAAATCCTCAATTAATCGTGTTTATTCATGTTACAGGTAACTAGCTGGTGAATGTGGTCCAGGATATCTATCATCTAAGATGTTTTATCTGGCCAATTAGTTCCGGTTATTGTTGAACGGATCTAATTCTTAAATACAAGATCTAAGTAAGGCCACCAGTAACGGGCTGCAAGGGCTACCACTACTATGCTAATCAGGGTCAGGGGAACACCGGCTTTAATAAAATCTAAAGCATTAAGTTTGCCTGTTCCGTAAACAATAACCGACGGCATGGTCTGAATTACCAGGATAAAGCCTAAAAGTCCGGATGCCCCGGTTACCAGGACCCAGTATAAAGGGTCAATTCCTGCTTTTGTCCCCAGCTCTAAAACAATGGGCACCATGATAATGATCAGGGTTGCCACGTTGCCAATGAAAAGATGATAGAAATGGACCATGCTTCCCATAATGATAAACCCGATCACAGAAAAAGTAAAAATAGCCGGCAGAACTGTATCGGGGAAAAGAATCGAAGCCATGTAACCGGCAACACCGGTGTTAATGATTACCATTCCTATTGAAAGGTTAGTCCCGACCATTAAGACATTGCCCCAGTTGATTTGCAGGAGTTTGTCCCAGGGAATAAAGCCCACACCCGGAAGGGACATGAGGATCACGGCCAGGATGGCGGGGACAAAAGTCGGCCAACCGTGAATAAAATCTGTCATCCAGAGAAGTACAGTTATTAACAGGATTGCCATTAGTCTTTTTTCGCCCTGTTTTAAAGGACCAAATTCTTTGAGTTTTTGTTTCAGGAAATCGATACGTTGAGAGGAACTGCCTTCATTGCCAGCCGGAAAAGCAGCTGTTAAAACTAACCAAGTGCAGGGGATCAAAGCCAGGCTGATCGGGGCGAAGTAAGCCAACCAGCGGGTGTAGGTCATTTCGTAAGCTAAATTGGCTGATATTAAGTCTGCAGTAATAACATTGCCAATTGCTCCCGGCAGTACGGCGAGGGCAGTAACATGTGTACCGTAAGCCAGGCCTAAAAGCAGCATCTTATGAACGCGTGGGTGGCTTCCAGTTTGAACCAGGTTTTTCCCCAGGGTGAAGATAATCGGCAGCAGCAGGGTGGCTTTAACAGCAGTTGCCGGAACAAAAAGAGCGAGAAGCTGCAGGGCTATTAACAGAGCCATAAGGCTGCCGCGCGGTGAAGCGCCGAACTTTAAAATAGTACGGTAAGCTATTCTTTCGCCCAGGGTTGTATTGCTGATACCACGGGCCATCATCAGCCCGGCTAAAATCAGAAATGTCGAACTGGAGCTAAACCCGCTCAACACTACGTCTGTTGAGGCAACTCCGGTTACCATTAAGCCGAATATAATTATAAAACAGGTCAGAGACAGGGGCAGTGGTTCAAACACCCAGAGCAGAACGCCTGCGATAATGACAGCCAGGGCCGCGCCCATTTCCTGTCCCAGGGTCGGAACAGCCAGTCTGTATAGCAGCAGGAAACAAACCAGTGTTCCAATCACGCTGATAATCTGTTTCCTGGATATAGTATTGATGGCATCACTATATTTGCTGATAAGGACCAACTGCCTGAAATTATATTTAATATTATAATATTTGACCTTAGATGCTGAATTCCTACATGGTGGCATAAAAAAATGTATTTTAAGTAAAAACCAACCTGGTTCGAGGTTGGCATTATTTTTTGTTCAGTTAAGTTCAACAAGGTCTTAATAGTTAAATAGCTTTTAAATCTATTTCGATTTAATTGAAAATGCACCTCTCAGATTCTGAAAGATTTCTTTAACCGAAAGAATCTCCTTCATCTTAAAAACATTTTGACCGGAAAAAACAACTCCCTGGTCAATGTGACCGAGGCGACTATTTTCAAGCGCTTCAAGGATACAGTATTCATGTGAGCAAACTTTAAGGCAGTTATCGCAATTAATAGTGGGGTGCTCCCCACGGGCGAGAGCTTCTGAAAAAACGTTTCGTATTGCCCGCCCGGGTAACCCAACCGGGCTTTTAATGATAACTACATCTTCTTCGCGGGCGTTTAAATAATGGGCTTTAAAAGAGTCAGCTACTGTGCATTCCTTGCTTAAAACAAACCGGGTTGCCATCTGGACACCATCGGCTCCCAGGCGCATCATTTCAACTATGTCATTTTCATAAGTAATACCGCCTGCGGCAATAACCGGGATATTCACGGCACTTTTTATTTCGGGGACTATTGCAGCTGTTGAAAGTTCTGTGCCCAGGTGACCACCTGCTTCGGAACCTTCGGCGATAACAGCAGAAGCGCCATATTTTTCGGCGATTTTAGCCAGCCTGGATGTAGAAACAATCGTTAAAATCGGGATTTCTGCTTCTTTGCCCCAGCTGAATATGTCTCGGGAAAAACCGGCTCCGGAAACTACCAGGTCTACTTTTTCCTGCAGGGCTGTTTTAACCAGTTCTGCAAAATTTCGCACTGCAAACATCACATTTACGCCGATCGTTCCATTCATAGCGATACGCCGGGCTTCCCTGATTTCATTACGCAATTCATCAACGGTCATCCCGGTAGCGGCGATGATCCCGACTCCTCCTGCACTGGCTACTGCTCCGGCTAACGGTGCGGTAGAAACCCGTACAGCCATACCTCCCTGCATAATGGGGTATTTCAAACACATGTTTTTAAAAATGTTAAGCATTAGATTAACCTTCCTTAGAATTGACTTGTCAAAAAACATAAATATTCATAATTACCGTTCATAATGCGGACTTTACCTAATAATACTTATGTTTCCTTTTATGTCCGCTTCGCCCTTTACTGCTGACAGGCTTTTGGCGATGAACGGTACGGCTGCGCTTATCAAAATGTTTCGGTTTATTCTTGGCCCGGGGTTCTTCTGCTGTAATTTTAACAGGAGTAAGGTCGGGTTCTTTAATCAGCATTTTTAATGCTGCAGCCAGAAGGGATGTAGCGCCGGCATTTTCAATAAGTTCGCCGGCTAACTCATTATACTGCAGATGTTCTCTGTCTTCAATGATTTGCATCAGTTTTTCAACTGTCAGGCGCTGCTGTACTTCTATTGCTTCATTAATAGTCGGTACAGGTTTGCGGGTAATTTTTCGTTTTATTGAACGCTCAATATGCTCGAGATGGTTGATTTCCCGGTGCGATACAAAAGTTACTGCTATGCCAGGTTTGCCCAGTCGGCCTGTCCGCCCTATTCGATGCACATAGCTGTCAGGATCCTGTGGGATATCAAAGTTGTAGACGTGGGTTACAGATCCGATATCTAAACCACGGGCAGCTACATCTGTAGCAACCAGGATTTCAGTGGACATGTTTTTAAATTTGCGCATCACGCTGTCTCGTTTTGCCTGGGTCAGGTCTCCGTGAATAGCTTCCGCTGAATAACCTCGTTTATTTAAACCTTCAAGCAGTTCGTCCACACGCCGTTTTGTCCTGGCGAAAACTATGGCAGCTTCGGGTGAGTGAAGATCCAAAAGTCTGCATAGGGCATCGAACTTTTCTTTTTCGTGGGTCTGGTAATAGTACTGTTCAGTGTTGGGAACAGTTACCTCTTTTGTTTTCATCTTTACAAATTTCGGGTCACGCATAAATTTTCGGGCCAGGTCTTGGATCGGCTGGGGCATTGTTGCAGAAAAAAGCATGGTCTGACGCTCTTCGGGAACATCAGTGAGGATTGTTTCTATATCTTCCCGAAAGCCCATGTTTAACATTTCATCGGCTTCGTCCAGAACTACAACGTTAAGCTGCTGCAGGCGAATTAATTTCCTGCGCATATGATCCATTAAACGGCCGGGTGTGGCTACTATTATCTGCGGTTTTTTTTTGAGAGCTTTGATCTGTCGTTCTATATTCTGACCGCCGTAAACAGGCAGAGCCCTGATATTTTTAAATTGCCCGAGAGTATTGATTTCTTCGGCTACCTGGACGGCTAGTTCCCTTGTCGGTGTAATGACCAGACCCTGGATGTTGCTTTGACCTTCAATGCATTTTTCTATCATTGGGATCCCGAAAGCGGCAGTTTTACCTGTGCCTGTCTGGGCCTGCCCGATAATGTCATTGCCGGCCATGGCTATCGGTATAGCCAGGTCCTGAATGGAAGTTGTTTCTTCAAAGCCCATAAGTGCGGTAGCCTTGATAACTGCATCACTTAAACCAAATTGATAAAATGTCGACATAAAAAAATTAACCCCTTCAAGTGCTATTTTCACTGTTTGGTAATACTATTTTAAGTATATCTTAGCAATTTCAAGTAAAAACAAGGGCATTTCCCATAACGACCGGAAATGCCCTTACTGGATACTTTATATCTTGTTCGGTTTATCTATTGGGGGACAACGTTCGCAGCCTGTGGGCCGCGGTTGCCTTCAACGACTTCGAATTCTACAGCTTGTCCTTCATCAAGAGTCTTAAAGCCTTCGCTCTGGATTGCAGAGAAGTGAACAAAAACATCTCCGCCTTCTTCTGTTTCGATGAAACCGTATCCTTTATCAGGATTAAACCATTTTACTTTACCTTGCATGTGATTAATTCTCCTTCAGATTTAGAATGAATCAAAAAGCGGAATTCTTGTCAAACTCTTATCCCCATCCCAAGCATAGGCATTAAGACAGTTTGCTTTCTCCCGTCTTCTCAATATTGCTTAATATATTAGCATATTTGAAAGATTATTGCAAGCCAATGAAAATATTTATGAAGTAATTATGAAGTAATTCTGTCTTTTGTAAAGTTAAGATCAAAGCATTAGCAGGATTATTTGTTTAATTGCGGAAATCTTATTATAGGCAATTAAAAATAAGGATCAGGATCACTAAGAGGAGGTCCGCGCAATGAAAGAATCTATGCAGGTCTGGTCAGAAGTAGGACAGCTAAAAAAGGTACTGCTTCACAGGCCCGGGCTGGAGTTAAAAAATTTGACACCCCGCTACCTTGAAGATTTGCTCTTTGATGAAATCCCCTGGCTGGCCAAGGCCCAGGTTGAGCATGACGGGTTTACCCGGGCCCTGGAGGAGAACGGGGTAGAGGTTCTGTACGTAGACCATTTGCTGGCTGATATTGCCGAGGATCCTGATATTAAAAGCGAATTGATCAAAAAACAGCTGAAATCAAGCCCACTTATTGAGCCTGAAGTAATCGATGCGATATATAATTATCTTAATGAGCAGTCTCCTGCACAGCTTGTTTCTACCCTGATGGCCGGCCTTCCCAAGCAGGAGGTGCAGCATTTAAAAAAGCATAAGACCTTGAGTGATCTGACTGTAGACAGTTATCCTTTTTACCTTCCTCCTTTGCCCAATATGTATTTTACCAGGGATCATGGCGCTATGATCGGTGATAAACTGCAGATCAGTAGTATGTTTAATCCTGCTCGTCGTCTTGAAACGATTTTTTTGCGTTTTATCCAAAAATATCATTCGCTTTTTAAAAATGTTGAATTGTCTTTTCATGAAGAAATACCCTATGGTATAGAAGGTGGGGACGTCCTTGTTGTAAATCAAGATACTTTAATCATCGGCTTGAGTGAACGAACCACAGAAGAGGCAATAGAATGGATAGCGCAGAAATACCTGGTTGAAAAAAAACTGGTCAGGCAGATTATTGTGGTCCAGGTTCCGAGCAGACGAGCTTACATGCACTTAGATACTGTATTTACCATGGTAGATCATGATAAATTTCTTATGTATCCCGGGGTTAGGGATCTGGCAAATGTTTACTGGCTGGAAAAGAACAGCGATAATCGTGTGAATGCGAGCAACGGTTACAGTTTACAGGGAGCTCTCAAAAAAGCGCTGGGACTTAAGCAGGTAGAAATAATTTATTCAGGAGCAAATGATGAAATAACCGCAGCAAGAGAACAGTGGGGAGACAGCACCAATACCCTGGCGATCAGGCCGGGAGTGGTGGTCTGTTATGATCGTAACGAAGTAACCAATGAAACCCTGCGAAAGCACGGCATCGAAGTTATTGAAATAGACGGCTCAGAACTTGTCCGCGGGCGGGGTGGCCCTCGCTGCATGAGTATGCCTCTCGATCGTGAGAGTCCAGAGTAAGAATTGAATCAGATTGATCGATTAAACGGAACGGAGGATTAAAAATGGAAAGAGAGTTATCACTGGAATTTGCCCGTGTCACAGAAGCAGCAGCACTCGCTTCCGGGCGCTTAATGGGGCGTGGCGATAAAGAGGCAGCTGACCAGGCTGCAGTTGATGCAATGCGTTCTGTATTTGATACAGTTCACATTAATGGTACTGTTGTCATTGGCGAAGGTGAAAAAGATGAAGCACCCATGCTATATATTGGTGAAGAACTTGGGCTTTCAGAAGAGCCCTGTGTTGATGTTGCCGTGGATCCTCTGGAAGGAACCAACCTTGTAGCCAAAGGGCTGCCTAATGCTCTTTCTGTAGTTGCCATTGCTCCAAAGGGGTGTTTGTTAAAGGCGCCTGATGTGTTCTATATGGATAAAATTGCAGTTGGTCCTGAAGCAAGCGGTTGTATCGATCTGGATGCTTCTGCCACCGAAAATCTGAAAGCGGTAGCCGCAGCCAGGGATCGGGATGTGCGTGATTTAACTGCAATTATTCTCGAGCGACCGCGCCATGAAGAATTGATCGCCGAGATACGTGAAGCCGGAGCCAGGGTTAAGCTAATTACTGACGGAGATGTTTCAGCGGCTATTTCGACATGTATCGGTACTTCCGGAGTTGATATTCTTTTTGGAATTGGGGGAGCGCCTGAAGGCGTAATCGCTGCTGTCGCCCTGAAAATTTTAGGCGGTGATATGCAGTGCCGCCTGATTCCAAAGAATGGTAAAGAGCCGGGGGATAAAGAAAAAATGGGTGTTGATGATCCTTACAGGCTTTTATATCTGGAAGATTTAGCCAGGGGAGAGGATCTTTTCTTTGCTGCAACCGGTATTACCGACGGAGATATGCTAAGCGGTGTTCGTTACAGCGGCCAGACAGCAGAAACGCATTCCCTGGTAATGCGTGGG
Source organism: Syntrophomonadaceae bacterium (assembly GCA_007127255.1). GTDB lineage: Bacteria > Bacillota > Dethiobacteria > DTU022 > DTU022 > T3SED10-7. The sequence continues at coordinate 9,346 of SKZS01000027.1, forward strand.
ATTACCAGGACGATACGTAATATTTATGCAACTCATAAGCTGGAAAGAAAACCCCGTTATGTTTCTAAAGAGTCTATCTGCCGGCAGTAATCTATGCGATGAAAGTTCAGGCTGCTCGTGTCTTCTCGGCGCATGCACCTGGTTTACTTGACGATCAATATATTTGTTTTTACTAACTGCAGGACAGTACTGCTGATACTGCCCATAAATAGTTTTTTTACGCCTCCAATTCCTCTTCTGCCGATAATGACGAGATCGAAACCGCCGCTTTCGGCTGTTTCGGCGATTACTTTGGCGGGATGGCCGATTTTAAAAATGGTTTCAACCTCAATATTTTTACCTTCAAGCAGTTTCAAGGCTTCGGTGAATATCTTTTTCCTCTCTTCTTTAACTCTCTTATCCAACTTGTTGATCTGGGCCTTTTCTTCGGCAGTAAAAGGGTATTTGCCCTGCCAGTAATCGGGAAAAAGCTGTGTGTTTTCATGGACATGTATAAGCGCTATTTCATTAACATTGCAGTCCTCAACCATTTGGGCGGCTACTTCAACGCATTTTTGACTGTTAACTGAACCATCGATACATACAAGTATTTTCAATGAGATCGCTCCTTTCAATAGAATAATTCGCCGATATTGCCTATTTCCCTTCAGGACCTGTTAATCATTACATGATAAAATAGTATTAAATTGCATAATTAATTTTCTGCTGTTCCCATGATCGGTCGGAACTCAAGATCAGGGTAAGGCTGCCTTTAACCGTGGAAAATAGGTATAGCACAGGATCTAACTTGTTAGGGCTACAGGTTCCAAAAATATATTTGTATTGTTCTGTTGTTATGCAATAAACAAGTAAATATAAAGGGGTCTTAATAAATGTCTAATTACCCGACAATCGAACAGATCAGGGCTGCTTCCCGAAAGATAGAACCGCTGATTCATAAAACTGCCGTATTAACCTGCAAGAGCATAGATCAAATATGTCAGGCCCGCCTGTTTTTTAAGTGTGAAAACTTTCAGAAGGTGGGAGCATTTAAAGCCCGGGGAGCCGTTAATGCTCTATTCAGCCTGCAAGAAAAAGAGCTCAATCAAGGGGTAGCTACACACTCGTCAGGGAACCATGCAGCTGCGGTTGCTTATGCCGCAGGCTGCAGGAATACTAAGGCTTATGTTGTAATGCCGGATAATGCTTCCCCCATCAAAATAGCAGCGGTTAGAGAGTACGGGGCTGAGATCATCTACTGCAAACCGACGCAGCAGGCTCGTGAAGCGGCACTTGGTGAGGTAGTAGAACGAACAGGTGCTGTCTTTATCCATCCCTATAATGATTATCGGGTTATTACCGGACAGGCGACGGCTGCCCTTGAACTGCTGGAGCAGGTCTCCGCTCTCGATGCAATTATTGCTCCTGTAGGTGGAGGGGGGCTTTTAAGCGGCACTGCATTGACTGTATCAGCATTGAACCCAAAGATAGTTGTATACGGAGCAGAACCTGCTGGGGCAGACGATGCTTTCCGTTCAATGCAGGCAGGACAAATAATCCCTATTGAAAAGCCGGATACCATTGCCGACGGCCTGCGTACTTCTCTTGGCGAGTTGACGTTTCCTATTATCCGCAAGCATGTCTCTGCAATAATAACAGTAACTGATGATGCGATAATTAATGCCATGCGCCTGGTTTGGGAAAGGATGAAAATAATCATTGAACCTTCCTCAGCAGTAGCCCTTGCGGTGCTGCTGGAAGAAAGAGCAAGCATTAAGGGAAAAAGCATTGGCCTGATTATCTCCGGCGGCAACGTCAACCTGGATAATTTGCCCTGGCAGCGCTAATATGCCAAAATGGCGTGTTTTAAATTCGATGTTTATGTTTTAAACGTGCCTCTCATGAATTGCTGTATCTAGTCGGATGCAATCCCTGCTTAAAATTGCTCCCCGGTTTAGTTTAACTCTATAGCCTTATAAGGACAGACGGCTACACACCTGGCACATCCCTTGCAGTGAGTAGGGTTAGCCATGGGAAAGTCGAACGGCTCTTCTTGTTTGATAATATGGAGCGGGCAAGCCGGTGCTGCTGCGCAAAAACCTTTATTGCACAGATCCGGACGGCATTTATGATAGTTTAATGTAACAATCGTATTGGGCATGATTTTATAAAACCTCAGCTTTCCGTGGACTATATTTTAAAGTTTTTGTATTACATATTGCATATATGACTATATTATGATAATATAATATTTAGTTTTAAATTGTCAATGCTTGTTAAGGTGTATTTGAACTGGGATAGAAATATAGTGTAAGGTTGCTGAAGAAAGTTACAGCAGCTATTGATTTTTAATAAAAAATAAGGTAAAATATATAATGCAGTAAACTGATAGAATATACAGTAATTGTAACTATCAGGAGTTAGTGCTGATTGCTAAATTATAAGTTTAAAGGAGGATTTTCTTGTGAAAAAAGTATTTTGGTTGTTTGCGGTGCTTTCATTAGCGCTGGTAATGGTTGCCGGTTGTGGTGAAGCTCCCGTGGAAGAAGTTCCGGATGATGAGGTTCCTGAAGAGGAAGCGCCAGAAATTAATGGTGTTTCGAGCCTGGGTTTGGGTGTTATAACCACAATCAATCGCTCGAATGATTATGATCCGGAAAATGAAATCATGCCCATGGCCCAGGTGGATAGTGTAATTGCATCAGCTACTTTTGATGAAAATGGCAGGGTAGTTGACGTTATGATTGATACTGCCCAGGTCAGGGTCGAGTTTGATGAAGATCTGCAGGTTGCCACCGATCCAACCGGAGAATTCCGTTCCAAAAAAGAACTTGGTGATGATTACGGAATGCGCGTAGCTTCCGGTATCGAAAAAGAGTGGGATGAGCAAATTGCTGCTCTTGAAGAGTGGATGGCCGGCAAGACTGTAGATGAGATCAAAGCTCTGGATTTATTGGAAGATGGATCACCTGATGATCCTGACCTGGTTACATCAGTAACCATGACAGTTACCAGTTATATCGCAGCGCTTGAAAAAGCTTACCAGAACGCAGTTAATGTCCAGCATGGTGCGGAAATGTTAGGGCTCGGCCATAAAATTTCCATCAACAGGTCGGTCGGCTACGATCCAGAAAATGACATTATGCCCATGGCCCAGGTCGATGTGGTTATTGCTGCTGCTGCATTTGACGATGCAGGGGTAGTTGGTGCTGTGTTAATTGACACTGCACAAACCAGGGTTAACTTTGACGAAGAAGGACAGGTTACTTCCGATCGTGCTGCTGAATATCCGACCAAGAGAGAACTCGGCGATGATTACGGAATGCGGGCAGCTTCTCCTATTGAGAGGGAATGGGATGAACAAATAATGGATCTGGAAGAATGGATGGTCGGTAAAACTGTCGACGAAATTACAGCGATGGATTTACTTGATGACGGTGCACCAGATCAGCCGGATCTGCTAACTTCAGTTACCATGACAGTTACCAGCTATCTTGAAGCGCTGGAAGAGGCCTATAACCTGGCGCGCTAA
>SKZS01000206.1 GCA_007127255.1 Syntrophomonadaceae bacterium
GCCCGGGAGCGTTTAAATTTGCTGCTTGATGAAGGCAGTTTTGTAGAAATTGGAACGTTTTCCCAAACAAACCTGGAAGACGCCAGCAGCCTTGATTATCCCAACCCCGGTGAAGGAGTGGTTACGGGTTACGGAACTGTTTCGGGTCGGCGTATTTATGTTTACGCCCAGGATTTTACCGTAGCCGGGGGTTCACTGGGCGAAGTGCATGCCCGGAAAATATGCCGGGTTCTCGACCTGGCTGCTCAGAATGGTACACCTGTAATTGGCTTAAATGATTCAGGCGGAGCTCGTATCCAGGAAGGGGTTTACTCCCTGGACGGTTTCGGTAATATATTCTACAGGAATACGCTGTGTTCCGGTGTGATACCGCAGTTATCGGTGATTATGGGGCCCTGTGCAGGTGGAGCGGTTTATTCGCCGGCCATCACCGATTTTGTCTTTATGGTTGATAAAACCAGCAACATGTTTATTACCGGGCCGCAGGTTATTAAAGCGGTGACAGGTGAGGATGTGACCCCGGATGACTTAGGCGGCGCTGCCACCCACAACCAAACCAGCGGTGTTGCCCACTTTTTTGCCGGGGGCGAGGAAGAATGCTTTTCTCAGATCCGCAGATTGTTAAGTTTCCTGCCGTCAAATAATATTGACGACCCTCCCCTGGCCCAGCCGAAAGAACCTGAGCTGGGCCAGAACGAACTTGTTACAATCATGCCCGACAACCCCAACCGCTCTTATGATGTCCGCGAAGTGATAAAAAGGGTAGTCGACAGCAGTGAAATAATGGAGGTGCACGAAGGTTATGCCTCTAATGCCGTGGTCGGTTTTGCGCGGTTAAATGGCAGACCGGTTGGTATCATTGCCAACCAACCACTGGTTAAAGCAGGCTGTCTGGATATTAACTCTTCGGACAAAATCGCCCGTTTTGTGCGTTTCTGTGATTGCTTCAACCTCCCACTGATTACTTTTGTGGATGTCCCGGGTTACCTGCCCGGTGTTGAGCAGGAGTGGGGCGGGGTCATCCGTCACGGTGCAAAAATTCTCTATGCCTATTCAGATGCCACAGTGCCGCAGATATCGGTTATTTTGCGCAAAGCATATGGGGGCGCATATATTGCCATGAATTCACGTTCACTGGGAGCTGATCTTTGTCTGGCCTGGCCTTCGGCGGAAATTGCCGTAATGGGCCCAGAAGGCGCTGTTAATATAGTTAATCGACGCGAACTTGAAGCGGCTGATGATAAGGCGCAAAAACGGCAGGAGTTGGTAGAAGAATATCGTCAGCGCTATGCCAATCCCTATATTGCCGCTGCCCGCGGTTGGATCGACGAGGTAATAGAGCCCGGTGAAACCCGCGCTTACCTGATTCGCGGGCTGGAGATGGTCGGTACCAAGCATGAACAGCGTCTAAATCGCAAGCATGGAAATATCCCGCTTTAATGTAGAAATCTGTAGTTTAAAATGTATAGCCGGAGAAGAAAAAAGGAGAAAAATAAAAAACTAATTATTCTCTTGACTTTTTGTCAGGGTGTGTTAAACTTTTACACAATATAATAATACCCTTGATGGGGAGAGTAGTCGTTTTGTTGCGGCAGCAGCGAGCCGGAGTTGGTGAAAGTCCGGACCATAAGCAAACGATGAAGCGCACCCCGGAGGTGGCAGTTGAAGCCGGTTAAAATCCGGTGTGTAGGCTGGCCCGGTTTTAGACCGTTATCAAGGCCGTTTTTCATGAAAACGGTGTGAGAGGATCGGCAGATGATTTGCCGATCAATAAAGGTGGTACCGCGAGCCTCTCGTCCTTTAAAGGATGAGAGGTTTTTTATTTTGCAGGAGGAATTGAGGATGATTAAAACAGCTGTACTGGGAGCTACAGGGTACACGGGCACCGAGCTAATGCGCCTGTTAAGTAGTCACCCCGAGGTTGATCTGGCCCTGGTTAGTTCAAAGAGTTACGCCGGTAAGAAAGTTAGTGATATTCACCCCCAGTTTAAGGGACAAATTGACTTGACGCTTGATCAGATGCGGGTCGAAAAAATACCCGGTTCTATAGATCTTGTTTTCTGCGCCCTGCCGCACGGCGAGTCTGCGGAAGCGGGGGCTGCACTTCTTAAAAGAGGGTTCAGGGTTATTGACTTAAGCGCCGATTTCAGGTTGAACCATGCCGATCTTTACAGTCAGTGGTATAAGCTGGAACATCCTCATCAAGATATTTTGGGCAGCGCTGCCTATGGATTGCCTGAGCTTTACAGTGAAGTTATAAAGGGTGCGGATCTGGTTGCCAATCCCGGGTGCTACCCTACGGGAGTAATTCTGGGCCTGGCTCCCCTGCTTAAGCATAAGCTGATCAACTTGGAAAGTATAATTGTCGATGCAAAGTCAGGAGTATCGGGAGCCGGACGGGCTCCGAAACAACCTTTTCACTTTCCTGAATGTACCGAAAATTTTAAGGCTTACCGTGTCGCTTCACATCAGCATACACCGGAAATTGAACAGGAGCTGGGTCGTATTGCCGGCGAAGAACTGAAGATAACTTTTACCCCTCACCTGGTGCCGATGGTCCGTGGAATTCTATGCACTACTTACCTGGAGCTCAGCGGGTCAAAAAGTGAAGAAGAAATCTTTAACTTATACAACAGTTTTTATAGCAGTTGTCCTTTTGTGCGCATATTTGAGCCACCGCTTTTGCCAGAAACTCGTTTTGTGCGCGGCAGCAATTACTGTGACCTGGCATTAAAGCTTGATATGAGAACTAATCGTTTAATTGTCATTTCTGCAATTGATAACCTGGTCAAGGGCGCCTCAGGCCAGGCCGTGCAGAATATGAATATAATGTTTGATCTGCCTGAAGAAACAGGCCTCTGTCAGACGGCAGTTTAAAAAGATCATGGGATGCAGTAATGTCATCCCGGAGGTGGTTTGCCAATGAACGACAAACAGGGAAAAAAGTGGATAATATTAGAAAACAGGGGTGTAACTGCTGCCAAAGGTTTTCAGACTTCGGGCGTTACAGGAGGGCTGAAAAAAGGCAAAAAAGACATTGCGGTAATCTACAGTGAAAATGAAGCAGCGGCAGCAGGTGTATTTACATGCAACCTGGTTCAGGCCGCTCCGGTACTTTTTTGTAAAGCGAACCTGGAAAATCCGATTCGCGCTTTAGTAATTAACAGCGGTAATGCCAATGCCTGCACAGGCAAACAGGGCAAGCTTGATGCAAACGAAATGGCCGGCATAACTGCGGCTGCTTTTAATATTGAATCCCGGCAGGTCATGGTGAGTTCTACAGGAGTAATTGGCGTTCCCCTGCCCATGGATAAGATCAACAAAGGGATTAGTGAAGCTGTTTCTGTTCTTGGCAGGGGTGCGGAATATGACCGTGCCGCAGCCGAAGCAATCATGACTACAGATACAGTTATCAAGCAGGCAGCTTATCGCTGCAGTCTTCCCGAAGGAGATTTTCATATAGCAGGGATAGCCAAAGGTTCGGGTATGATTTGTCCCAATATGGCTACCATGCTCGCTTTCCTGGTTAC
>SKZS01000010.1 GCA_007127255.1 Syntrophomonadaceae bacterium
ACAGCCCAGTCATCCAGGCCTGCCCCGACATGAACAAAAAGATGAGCCTCCTCGACCAGCCTGGCCTGCTCCACTGTCGGCTCGTAAGTATGCGGACTAGCTCCTGCCGGGAGCAGGTAGGAAACTTTTACTTTATCCCCGCCCAGCTCACCGATAATATCGGCGAGGGGGTAAATTGTGGTTACTACATTAACCGAAATATCATCATTTTCGCTTTCCATATCCCCTGCATCACAACCAATAAAATTAAACAAGACCAGGATACAAACCAAAACAGGCAACAACCTGCGCATATTCTCTTTCGACCTCCTTATTGATATTTACAATCAATACTGATTATTGGAGTGCAAATTACACAACCTTTACGAACCCACTAATTGATAAGTAATATCATTTCACTGCTAGATTATATCATAAGTTTGATTACTGTTTACTTATTATCCTTACTAATATATTATTTGATTGGATATGTTTATAACTTGGAGGTATCAACTAAATGCACCCCAAACCAAAAGAAAAGCCAGACAGAGCTCATTTCTCATCCGGGCCATGTGCAAAAAGGCCCGGCTACAACCTGCAGACCCTGCAGGAAGCGCCTCTTGGTCGTTCGCACCGCAGCGCTATAGGTAAAAGCCGTCTTAAAGAAGCTATTGAAAAAACCAAAGCGATCCTTGGTCTGCCTGAAAATTACCTGCTGGGCATTGTTCCCGGCTCGGACACCGGAGCCTTTGAAATGGCCATGTGGAACCTGCTCGGTGAAAGAGAAGTTGACGTTATCTACTTCGAATCATTCGGCAAAACCTGGGCAGATGATATTGTCAAACAACTAAAACTGAAGGATGTCAGTCTTTTTACAGCTGACTACGGCTCCCTGCCAGAGCTTTCTAAAGTTAACTTTGACCATGATGTCGTTTTTACCTGGAACGGAACCACCAGCGGAGTAAAAGTCCCCAACGGAGATTTTATCCCCGCCGATCGCGAAGGACTAACCCTCTGTGATGCCACTTCCGCTGTTTTTGCCATGGAAATCCCCTGGGAGAAAATTGATGTGGCTACCTTTTCCTGGCAGAAAGTCCTCGGCGGAGAGGCCGCCCACGGCATGCTCATTTTGTCGCCCCGCGCAGTTGAACGCATTGAAAGCTACAGTCCTCCCTGGCCCCTGCCAAAGATTTTCCGTTTAAAAAAGGACGGCAAGCTGATGACCGAAATATTTGAGGGATCTACAATTAACACGCCCTCAATGCTCTGCAACGAAGACTACCTTGATGCTCTGAATTGGGCGAAAAACATTGGCGGGCTTAAAAGCTTAATAGAACGAAGCAAAAACAACTTAAAAGTTATAGAAGAGTTTGTGGCTAAACATGAGTGGATTAATTTCCTGGCAGCTGACCCGTCAATCCGCTCTAACACCAGCGTGTGCCTGACTGTTGACCTTGAATCTGAAAATATCAAGCGGCTAATCAAGCTGCTCGAAACCGAGGAAGCAGCCCTTGACATATCTTCTTACCGCGATGCTCCCGGTGGACTGCGCTTTTGGTGCGGGGCAACAGTAGAAAGTGAAGACCTTAGAATAGCTATGCAGTGGCTGGAATGGGCATATAACCAGGTCCGGCTGTAACCACTTGTTTCGGGAAATAAAACTTTAATCAGCCTTCAATCTTCTTAACCAGCAGTTCGTTCACCAGCCCGGGGTTTGCTTTGCCCCCGGTTTCTTTCATTACCTGGCCGACTAAAAAGCCAATTACCCTGGTTGCTCCGCTGCGGTATTTTTCAACGCTGTCGGCATTCTCATTAACTACTTTTTCAACGATTGACTCCAGTTCAGATTGATCAGATATCTGCAGCAGTCCTTCTTCTTCTACTACAACACGGGGTTCTTTCCCGCTCTGAAAAGCTTTTTCGAGAACCTCTTTGGCAATTTTACCGCTGATCAGCCCTTCATCAATCATCTGCAGCAGTTCTGCAAGATCACTTGGCCGGAAGGAACACTGATCAGCTTCAAGCCCGGCATTATTTAGCTGGGCCGAGAACTCACCCATAATCCAGTTACTGACAACCTTAGGATTGTTATAAGTCTTCAGGCAGCTTTCAAAGTAATCGGCCAGGCAGCGTGAAGAGGTTAAAACACCCGCATCGTATTCGGGAAGGCCATAATCGTCAATAAAACGGGCAGCCCTTGCTTCCGCCATCTCCGGCAGGGCAGCCCGCGCCCTGTCCACTTCTTCCGGCGTAAGCTCAATCGGAGCCAGTTCGGAATCAGTGAAGCAGCGGTAATCATGGGCTTCCAGCTTGCCGCGCATAACAACCGTTTCCTGTTTATCTTCGTCCCAGCGCAGGGTCTGAGTTAGAACTTTTTCGCCTCGCATTAAGATATCTCTCTGCCTCTTGATTTCATGTTCAAGCGATCTCTCAACTGCTTTGAACGAATTCATGTTTTTTAGCTCTGTTTTACTGCCAAATACTTCGCTGCCCACAGGACGCAGGGAAATGTTGGCGTCGCAGCGCAGGCTGCCTTCCTCCATTTTGCAATCGGAAACCCGGGCATACTGGAGAATCCTCTTTAACTGCTCCAGGTAGCGGCGCGATTCCCCAGGCGAACTTAGATCGGGTTCAGTCACAATTTCAACCAGCGGCACCCCGGCCCGGTTGTAATCAACCATCGAAGCATCTCCGCTAACCGCATGCACCAGTTTGCCGGCATCTTCCTCCATGTGGATTCGCCCGATGCGGATCTTCTTCAATAACCCGTTATCATCTTCAATATTTATATACCCCCTGCTGCCAATCGGTTCGAAATACTGCGATAACTGGTAGCCTTTTGGCATGTCGGGATAAAAGTAATTTTTACGATCAAAATAACTGAATAGGGCAATTTCACAATTAAGAGCCACTGAGGCAGTCAGGGCTTGCTGCACAGCATTACTGTTTAATTGGGGAAGAGCCCCGGGAAAGCCAAGGCAAACAGGACAGGTATTAACATTGGGCTCCGGGACGAAACTGTTCGGGCAGGCACAAAAAAGTTTACTTTCTGTCTGCAGTTCTACGTGTACCTCAAGGCCGATTACAACTTCAAATTCCATGTTTCCCTTCCTTTCTTTCTCTTACGAATTACCATGCGGAAAAAGTTTAATTTCTCGAACCATCCGGTCACAAGCTGCAGCAAGTATTTCCTCGCTGAAAGGCCGACCCACTAACTGCATACCAACAGGAAGACCGCCCAGTTGACCTGCCGGCAGGCTCAATGAAGGCATTCCGGAGAGGCTAACCGGTGCGCAAAAGATATCATCTGACCAGTGATCAGGAAACCCGGCTTCTTCGCTGCAAAGCCGGGGAAGTTTATTAACCGCCGGCAGCATCAGCAGATCACATTTAGTAAGGGCATCTGTAAATTCCCGCCGAACAAGGTTCCAAACCTTAAGAGCCTGGCGGTAATAAAGATCATAGTTGCCTTTACTGAGCAATAGCGTTCCAAAAATACTGCGGCGGCGTGCCTCCCGACCGAGAATAGTACCGCGTGATTCACAGTAAAGTTCTTCAAGATCACCGGCCTCTTCAGCTGCTCCAAATCTAACGCCGTCAAACCTGGAGTGGTTAGATGAAGATTCGGCCAGGGCAATTACATAATAAGCCTGAAGGGCTTCGGGCAATAAAGCTAATTCTAGATCTACAAATTGAAAACCCAGCTCAGTATAAAGCTCGCGGGCCTGTTCAAAAACTTCCCGCAGGTCGGGAACCAGGTGATCAAAAGCTGCCGCAGGGTAGCCAATTATCAATTCCCGGGTTTCAGGAACTATATCCTGCCCTACCGGCTTTTCCTTGCAAATGGCAGTGGAAGCATCACGGCTATCAAACCCTGATAGTACTTCCATGGCACTGATAATATTTTCGCCTGATATAGCAGTAATCCCGATCTGCCCAAAGGAACTGCTAGAGGCGTTGAGTCCATAGCGGGAGATCCGCCCTGTTGTCGGGCGCAAACCGATTACTCCACAATGCGAAGCGCCCTGGCGCAGGGCGCCGCCGCTGTCACTTTCTAAAGCCAGCATACAAAGCCCCGTGGCCACGGCCGCAGCTCCGGCACTGCCGGCGGTACGTTCTGTATCCCAGGGATTTGCCGTCGGTCCAATTGGAGAAGTAACTGTGCTTGAACCAAGGCTCATATCATCCAGGTTGGTTTTGCCAATAACAATGGCACCGGCATCCATTAATCGCTCCACCGCAGTAGCAGTGTAGGGGGAGAAAAACTCTTTAAAAGCCGGGGAACCAAAGCTTGTCGGTAACACACCATAGCAAATATCGTCTTTTACTGCTACAGGCAGTCCGGCCAGGGGCAGACGTTCTCCCTTTTCAATTTTCCGGTCTACCGCTTTCGCCTGCTCCAGGGCATCAATACCGGCAAGGTGGGTAAATATATTGAGCCCTTCATTAAGGACAGAACAATTCTTTAAAGTTTCCTCAATTAATTGATGAGCAGAAATATCGCCACAGCTAACTGCTTCTGCCGCCTGCCGAATAGATATTTTTCTTAACTCCACTTGAATCCCCCTTGCACAATATAATCATTAAATTATTCGATAATCGGTGGAACCAGGTAAAAACCGCCGGCAAAATCGGGGGCAGCTTCCTGAAGTTCAGCCAGGTCACCCTGCCTGGCATGATCTTCCCGGACTACATTTAATGCATCGTGACTGGTCAGGACCTGTTCAGTTCCCGCGGTATCAACCGTCAGCATTGGTTCCAGCCATTTAAGTAATACGCTGAGTTCCCTGTCCAATTCTTCCTGCTCAGAAAGAGCCACCTTAATTTTCATTACCCTGATCGCTTTATCTAATCCCTGCTGAGCATCTGACATGCTTATCACCCGCTTCTTGCTTCTTTTTTGTTTTTAAAAACCCTGGGCATTAATTCGAGAAAAGAGGGCAGAAACCTGCCCTCACAGATGAAAAATGCAAATATTTGTATCTGGTCCCCATATTACTTAGAGGAGAGTTAGACTGTAGGCGGAACTTCCTGTACAAAGACAAAGACCAAAAAAGCCACCAGGTAACAATAGAGGGCAAAATACAGAAGCCGTCCCCGCTTTAAAAAATCGATCAGCCAAACTATGCCAACCAAAGAGAAAAGGAAACTGGCTATAAAAGATAACACCAGGGGACCAGTGCCAATAGCGCCCCATATTGCCAGAGAAACATCATTTACAGCCAGCACAGCAGAACCCAAAATAACCGGGATAACCAGCAAAAAAGAATAGCGCACAGCTGTATCGCGTTCCAGGCCGGCCCATAAAGCCGCGATTAAAGTTGCGCCCGACCTTGAAATGCCGGGTAGAACGGCCAGGGTCTGACCGAAGCCGACAATAATTGAATCGAGAAATGTCATCTTTTCCTCATTACGACTGCCGTACTCTTTGAAGCGTTCAATAAGAATCAGCGCTGTGCCGGTTACAACCAGGGCGGCAGCTATAAAAGGCGGTGTTTTCATCATATCTACGACCAGGTTGTTTAAGATCAGGCCGAGGCTGCCGGTTATTACCGTGGCTATAACAATATAGAGAGCGAAGTAAAAATGAACTTTGTTTTCAACTGATTTGTCGCTAAAATAAAGAAAGAAGCCTTTAATCACCGCCCATAACTCTTGGCGGAAAAAAAACATCACCGCAAAGACTGAGGCAAGATGCAGGTATATTTCAAAAGCAAGACCTGGAAAATTATAGCCGAACAAAAGCTCTGTGATAATGATATGAGCAGTACTTGATATGGGTAGAAACTCTGTAATTCCCTGGACTATACCGAAAATTAGTGCTTCAAATAGAGACATAAAGACTAAGACCTGCTTTCATAAAATTTCATTTTAGTATATCAGCATGTTTGTCAGGCGTCAAAAACCTCTTTCAAGCACTGCTCATGCACCTCCAGCGACTCGGAGTCAAAAAGGACAAAACGGATTAACCTGGCATTATTAAGTTCGGGCAGAATATCTTTTATGGTCTGAAAGGCAATCCTGGCCGCATCTTCCATCGGGTAACCAAAAGCGCCTGTTGAAATAGAAGGAAAAGCAACAGAGTCGATCTTGCTGTCTTCTGCAATTCGCAGGGCATTGCGGTAGCAATCGGCAAGCAGTTTTTCTTCAGGCTTATCTACACCAAAAACAGGCCCGAGACAATGGATCACGTATTTGTTTGGCAAATTATGCGCCCCCGTGATCACCGCCTGGCCGGGTTTAATCGGGGCCAGCGGTCGGCATTCTTCCTCAAGACCAGGACCTGCAGCACGATGCAGGGCGCCGGCTACCCCTCCACCTATTCTGAGCTGAGCATTTGCGGCATTAACTACCGCAGCTATATCCTGCTGCGCAGCTATATCACCTTTTATTGTCTCAATTTCAATACCCGACAATACTATCTTCATCTATGGGAACCTCCTTAAGCAACCTGTATTTAAAACCTTTATTGCCGCTCCAACTGATAGTGTAATTAATCTCAATAATTTCATTATGTCAAAAAGACCCGGGAGAATCAAATTCCCGGGTCTTAGAAAAATTAATTATTTATATCCAGGCTGGACCTGCCATCAGGCAGAAATAAATCTAACTGATCAAAGTCAGCATAGTTTTATTCTCTTTCCCGCTTAATCACCAATTTTCCATGTTTCCCAAACCCTGCCTACAAGATCGGGGCCGGGCTTGAGTGTCTTTTTGCCAGGCTGCCATCCGGCCGGTGTCGGTTCCCCGGTCTTACGGACATGCTGAAAAGCCTGAACCTGGCGGACCAATTCAGCGAAATTTCGGCCTACCGGAGGGGTCAGCACTTCCATGGCCTGGATAACACCATCCGGATCAATTAAAAAACGGCCCCTGATATTAACTCCGCCCTCTTCGTCATAGACACCATAGAGGCTGCCGATCTTACCTCCTGTATCGGCCATCATAGGAAATGGAACCCCGCCATCAACCATTTTTGACAGCTCGACCTCCTGCCAGATCTTATGAGTAAACTGACTGTCCACACTGCATGAAAGCACCTCTACACCCAGATCCTGCAGCTCTTTATACCTGGCGGCAACTGACGCCAATTCTGTCGGTCAGACAAAGGTAAAATCTCCGGGGTAGAAGCAAATAACAACCCATTTATCCTTGTAATCTGATAACTTAATTTTTTTGAAACCACCATCAACGAAAGTATTAGCTTCAAAATCCGGCGCTTTCTGGCCTACTTTAACACACATAATTATACCTCCTTGTTAGTTTTGTTAATATATTCTATATACTAATAAACATTCCTGCTTTTATAGTACATAATAATTTATCATATACACTGTTTCCCGGATGTAATTTCGAATGATTATAAAAAACCCCGTTTCTCAAACGAGAGATAACAGGGTAAATATGCATTTTAAATTTTCAAGATCCAGTTTAACAACCCGAACAGCTTTAGTTATTAAGCTGTAAGCCTGCTAAAGATTTTCTTCTTGCTTTTCCCTTTGCTCTTTAACCAGCGTGTCCAGGGTTACAGACTTCAGTTCTTTGACGATTACTTCGTGCAGCCTGATCCATATGTTACGGGTAACACATTGCTTAACCCTGCTACAAACCTCGGGGTTATCCACACAGTCCGTAGGGGCCAGGGAGCCTTCCACACAGCTTACAATATCATATAAAGTGATTTGCTCAGGAGGTCTGATTAAACTATAACCGCCCCGGCTGCCCTTATGGGTGTTTACAAAACCGCTCACCCTTAAAGGATTCATTAGCTGCTCCAGGTACTTGATCGATATGTCCTGATTTTCGGCTATATCTTTTAGCTTTACCGGCTCTCCGTTGTAATTTGAGGCAAGATCAATCATGGCCCGGGCGGCATAGCGAGCTTTTGTTGATAAACGCATAATCAAACCTCCCTAAGTAAAATTTCCATAATGCTTCTGCAGCTGATACTAATACTGAATCTTTTACAGCTTAACCAGTTAACCATTGAGTGCCAAATCGACACCCGGTTCATTAAAGAGAAGCCTTTTTCAAGCGCAGTGAGTTTAATACAACATTTAACGAACTTAAGGCCATCGCCCCGGCGCCGATAATTGGATGAAGCAATCCCATGAAAGCTACGGGTATCGCGACAGCATTATAGAACCAGGCCCAAAAGTAGTTCTGACGAATCTTATTAAAAGTAGCCCGCGATAGCTTAATCGCTGAAACAACCGAACCGAGATCTCCCCGCACCAGGGTAATATCAGCTGCTTCTATTGCCACATCAGTCCCTGTTCCAATAGCAATGCCGACATTTGCCTGTTTAAGGGCGGGAGCATCGTTAATGCCGTCTCCAACCATGGCCGCCATTTCAAACTCATCCTGCAGCTTTTTAACTTCATCTACTTTACCTTCAGGAAGAACTTCAGCCAGCACCTTGCTAATACCGATCTGCCGGGCAATTGCCAATGCAGTACTCCAGTTGTCGCCTGTAATCATAGCCGTTTTCAAACCCATCTTTTCCAATTCAGCGACAGCCTGGATAGCTTCGTCTTTAATCGTATCGGCAACAGCAATAACACCGGCCAGCCTGCCTTCTACAGCAGTAAGAACCGCTGTTTTCCCCTCTTTTTCGAACTGCTCCATTAGATCGGCCGCTTCACCAATCTTGATATTATTAGATTTCATTAAACGCCTGCTACCAACCAAAACTGGTTTTTCGGCAATATTTCCCTCAACTCCCTGACCGGTTATAGATTTAAATTTTGATACCTCATTCAAAACTATACCTTCATCTTTAGCCTTTTCGACCATGGCTGCTCCAAGGGGGTGCTCAGAAACCGCCTCGATTCCGGCAGCAAAAGAAAGCAGCTCATGTTCGGTAAATCCATTCAGGGAGGTGATATCCGTAACCTGGGGTTTGCCCCTGGTCAGTGTTCCTGTCTTATCAAAGGCAATAACTTTCACATCTTTCATGGTTTGAATCGCTTCTCCACTCCGGATCAATATGCCCCTTTCAGCCCCCAGACCACTTCCGACCATTAAGGCAGTAGGGGTTGCCAGGCCCAGGGCGCAGGGACAGGAGATAACCAGCACTGCAGTTGCGGCCATAAAAGCAAGGGTTAGGTTGGGCGCTGCCAGGTTCGCCCAGGGTGGATTAACAAAACTGACAATGGAACTGTGAAAATCAGGAAATGCCAGCCATGAAATGAAAGAAGCCATCGCTATTAATAAAACTGCAGGCACAAAGTAGCCGGTTATCTTGTCTGCAAATTCCTGGATCGGCACCTTTGAGCCCTGGGCTTCCTCAACCAGTTTGATAACCTGGGCCAGGAAAGTATCTTTGCCAACTTTACTTGCTTTAACCTGCAGCACGCCCTGCCGGTTAATGGTTGCCCCGATTACTTCATCGCCTTCCTGCTTCTCTACGGGGATTGATTCGCCTGTCGCCATTGATTCATCTATACTGCTTTGACCGCTGACTACTATGCCGTCGGTAGGAATCTTTTCCCCGGGACGGACCAGCATGATTTGCCCTGTCTGCAATTCATCAACCGGTATTTCCCGTTCAGAACCGTTTTCAATAATGCGGGCAGTTTTTGCCTCCATGGCTAAAAGCTTCTTTATAGCTTGCGACGCCCTTCCTTTTGCTTTCACTTCCAGGAAACGTCCGACAAGATGAAGGGCCATAATGCTGGCAGCCATCTCCACAAATGTCGTCAATGGAAACCAAAACTGGAGAAAACTAAGCAGGTAAGGCAGAGCGGAACCGAGGGTCACCAGGGTATCCATGTTGGCGCTGCCCCGTTTCAAGGCGCGCAGGGTGCCCATATGGGTATCTTTTCCCGCAATAAATATTGCCGGAAAAGCCAAAATAACGCTAATCACAAAGTACCCGGGAATAGCGACAACAAACATGTGAATCATCATCAGAATCATGATCAAGGAAGCTAAAGCCGCTGCCAACCACATTTTTCCGGCAGCACGGCGAATAATACCTTCATCGCGATCAGAAGTCGCAGTTTCTTCATCATGCGCCCCTGCCCTTTTTTCTTCCTCTATAACTGTATACCCGGCAGCGGATACCAGCTCAATTATGGCTGTCCTGCTTATCAAAGTTTTATCATATTTCACGGATGCTTTTTCTGCGGCAAAGTTTACAGCTGCTTCTAGAACTCCGGGTTCATTCTGCAGCGTTCCCTCCAGTCCGCGGGCGCATGAGGCACAACTCATGCCATCGATTTTAAAAATTGCTTCTAGTACTGCTTTACTTTCTTTTTCAACCATTCCGCTATATCCGGCATCTTTAACCCGCTGCAGAATATCCTGCACCGTAAGCTGATCCGGGTCATATTCTACCAATGCTGTTGCTGTCGCAAAGTTTACAGCAGCTTTTTCGATCCCTTTAGTTTCCTGCAGGCCTTTTTCCAGGCCAAGCGCACAGGAAGCACAACTCATGTCATCAATATGCATCTTAATTTTTTCCATATAAAACAACCTCACTCTTTAAAACAGCCTCACGCTTAAATATAAAAACAGCTAAGATTTAATCTTCGTTAAACAGGGCTGTCGATATATAACGTTCAGCCAGGTCAGGGAAGACGGTTAGAACCATTTTGCCTTCATTTTCCGGGCGCTCAGCTACCTGCAGGGCTGCCGCACAGGCTGCACCGGAGGAAATACCGACCAGCAAGCCTTCTTCCCTGATTAACCGGCGGGCGGTTTCCAGGGCCAGTGCGCTGGGTATTTTGACTATTTCATCTACCAGATCCAGCTGCAGCACATCAGGGATAAAGCCGGCCCCTATGCCTTGAATCTTGTGAGGGCCGGAATTGCCCCCTGAAAGCACCGGAGATTCTTCAGGCTCGACAGCAACAACCTGAAGCTCAGGTTTTTGTTTTTTTAGGACCTGGCTCACACCTGTGATAGTCCCACCGGTGCCGATACCGCATACCAGGATGTCAACTTTTCCTTCAGTATCCTGCCAGATCTCTTCAGCTGTTGTCCTGCGGTGAACTTCAGGATTTGCTTCATTTCTAAACTGCTGTGGGATAAAAGCCTTATTATTATGGCGGGCAATCTCTTCTGCTTTTTGTACAGCGCCGGTCATTCCCTTATCGCCAGGGGTTAGAACCAGCTCCGCTCCCAGGGCTTTAAGCATGCTTCTTCTTTCGGAACTCATTGTATCAGGCATTACTAATATACATTTATAACCCTTTGCGGCACATACGAGTGCCAATCCAATGCCCGTATTACCGCTGGTAGGTTCTAATATCACCGTTTCTGAACCCAGCAATCCCTCCCGTTCAGCTGCCTCTATCATACTTAGCGCTATACGATCTTTTACGCTGCCACCCGGATTATATGCTTCCAGCTTGGCAACGACCTTAGCTACGCAGCCTTCTGTAACCTTGTTCAGGTAAACAAGGGGGGTTTTGCCGATTAAATCAGTTACACTATTTGCAATTCTCATAATCTGCCCCCATATACTGCCTATATTTCTCTACTATTCTAATAGGCTTTATGTTATTGTTAGTGTAACCAATTTTCTGCAGGCTGTCAATACTTTGCATTAAGCCTATCAACAGCATCACTTATTGCTTTTTCTTATCAGGAAAGATCAAGAAGAATCTGAGGTAAAGATCGCAAGTTTCTCAAACCTGCCCGGGCAAAAACAAAGCAGGGTTTAAAACATGGTATATTTAAAAAATAAGCGGAACAGACGGCAATTGCGATCAGCCCTTTTTCTATTTTTCTATTCATCTGCTCCATACCAGACCACTCTTTGCGGGAAAGGAATCTGGATCCCTTCTGCTTCAATAGCGATCTTTATTTTCCACAAAAGTTCTCTCTGCACGGTGTACCATTCTGAGGTTGGAGTCCAAATCCGGGCCACTATATCGACACTGTTATCGCCCAAATCGTCAACAAAAACATATGTGGGGGGATTAACCATGGTCAGGGGATGCTCGTCAATTACTTCCTTTATTACCTGCACCGCTTTGTCAGCATCGTCTGAATAGCGGATACCGATCACATAGTCCAACCGCCGCACCTGGTTGCTGGAGTAATTTATTATGCTCGATGTAAATACAGCTTCGTTCGGAATACGCACGTAAAGCCCATCAAGGGTTCGGATAGAAGTAGATATAATGTGGATATCTTCGACAAAGCCCCTGTTTTCACCTATTTCAATTTGATCGCCTATTTTGACCGGTCTTTCTCCCATCAGAAAAAGGCCGGAGATCAAATTGCCGATAATGCTCTGACTGGCAAAACCAACAGCAAGGGCCACTATACCGCCGGCAACCATCAACCCGGAAAGCTCTACACCAATTGTAGGCATAATCCACAACACGGCCAAAATCATTATGCCGTACGAAATTACTTTAGCCATCAATTCTAGATGTTCCTGGCTCATCTTTTCTTTAAAAGTCCTGCGCAGCTGTATCGCGAGGACTTTAGATGCAACAAGAGCTATAAAAAATAAGAGTAGGGCCGCTATGAGGTTAAGCCAGGTAACATCTCCATATATGGTTATGTTGAGCCAGTCCAGCATTTAGTAACCCTCCTCCATTACCGTCCTGCCGGGCAAACTGAGAAATCTCGCGCTAAACAATTCAAGCGCCTTTTTCATCCCGGCTTGCATCGGTTTATCGATAAAAGATGTTTCCGCTGTAACTTCGCTGCCAATTTTCATCATTGCCTGGAG